>CACGET010000010.1 GCA_902572155.1 uncultured Pelagibacteraceae bacterium
TATACAAAGAAACAATCAAAGGATTTAGTTTATCTGACTTTTTAATTATGAAACATTGGTTGTCGTATGCAAAAAATATAAATGATATTTCTTATAAAAATATAACAGAGGATATTCCAAATTCAGAATTAGTATCAGGTCTTATATCTGGTCAATTAGATTTTAGAAAAAAACAAATTTTATGATAGAGTAATGTAATGAGTGACTTACTAAATAAAAAATGTGTACCTTGTGAAGGTGGCGTAATACCTTTTGATATTTCTGAAATTCATAAGTATCAAAAAAAAGTTGATGGTTGGGATATTATAAAAGATAAAAAAGAAATTTATTTTTTAGAAAAAAAATTTGATTTTTTAAATTTTGTAGAAAGTGAGGAATTTGTAAGTAAAGTTGGAAAAATTTCTGAGAAAGAAGGTCATCATCCAGACATTAACTTTGGTTGGGGTTATGCAAAAGTTACAATCACAACTCATGCAATTAAAGGTTTGTCTGAAAATGATTTTATTTTAGCAGCAAAAATAGATCAGATAACTAATGTCTAAAATGTCGAGTTTTAGAAAAAACTAAAACGGTATCTGTTTGGTTAGCAAATTTTATAATTTCTTTATCCCGTATTGAGCCGTAAGGTTGTATTATAGCTGATACGCCAGCTTGTACTAATTTTTCTATCCCATCAACAAATGGAAAGAATGCATCAGAAGCTGCCACTAAATTACTATCTATACTCATAAATTTTTTCATTTTATCAATTGCAATTTGACAACTATCAAGTCTACTTGGTTGACCAGATCCTATACCAGTCGTTGTCTCATTTGTTGCAATTACTATTGCGTTAGATTTAACAAATCTACAAATATTAAACGCAAAAATAAGATCTTTCATTTGTTTTGGATTAGGTTTCTTTTTTGAAACAACTTTAAAATCTCTATTGTTGAATTTTTGAATATCTCCTGATTGGACTAAAATTTCATCATCTGATGATAAATAATTATAATTTTCACTTGATGCATAATAAGAGGCATCAATCAATCGTAAATTTTTTTTTGTACGAAGAATTTTAATTGCATCTTTGTGAAAACCATTTGCTATAATTACTTCAGTAAATAATTTACTCAATACAGAAGCAATTTTTTTAGTTATTTTATAATTACAAGATATAACACCACCAAAAGCACTTATAGGATCACATGCTAAGGCTGACATATAACTCTCTAAATGTTTTTTTTTAATAGAAACACCACATGGATTGCCATGCTTAATAATTGTGGTGCCAATATTCTGTGGTAAAGATTTTGTAATTTTGAGAGCAGTAAAAATATCGCTATAATTATTATAACTAAGTTGTTTTCCTTGAATTTGTTTGATGTTTGTTAAAGTATTTCTTGAATACAAAGCACCTTTTTGATGAGGATTTTCTCCATATCTAAGTCTTTCAATTAGGTTTGAACTAATTATTTTTTTTTTAGGAAAATCTATATTTGTAATTTTGTTAAAGTAATTTGAAACTATAGAATCATAATAAGCTGTTTCGGTAAAAGCAAGACGAGACATTTTTATTCTAAATCCTAAAGATGTTGATCCATTATTCTTTTTTAGTTCACTAATTAATTCATCGTATTGATTTAATGAAGTAATAACGGTTACATCATTATAATTTTTAGCAGCTGAACGAACCATAGATGGACCACCAATATCGATATTTTCAACAATTTTTTTATTGTTTTTTGTCACTTTTAAAATTTTTTCAAAGGGATAGAAATTTACAATAACAAGATCAATATTCTCAAAATTTTGTGATTTCAAATCCATTTTATGGGATTTTTTATTTCTTATATTCAATATTCCAGCATGAATCTTTGGATGAAGAGTTTTAACTCTTCCATTTAAAATTTCTGGTGAATTTGTAAATTTTGATACTTCTAAACAATTAAATTTTAGTTTCTTAATTTCTTTATAGGTACCACCAGAACTAATAATTTTAATTTTATTTTTTTTTAAAATATTAAGTAATGGTTTTAATTTATTTTTATTTGAAACAGAAATTAGCGCAGTTTTAATTTTTCTCATTATAGTTTAGTTATTTCCCATTTAATAGTCTCATTAGCCATATTAGTCATTCCAGATATAAATATATGTTGATTTTCTTTATAAGAATTTTTATTACCTAAGTATAATCCATTATCAATATTTATATCAAAATTTTCACAATTAAATTTCCAGCCTTCTTCCTCTAATTCAATAAGTATTGATTTGTTATCTTGAGTTTTCATAATTTTTGAATTTGGATCAAGATGAAATCTAATATCAAATTTAATATTTTTAAATGTATCTTTTCTTAATATTTTATCAAAACCAATAAATTTCATTTGTTCTGGATAAAACTCAATTTCTCGTTCGTGTATGGCTTTAAATTTTTTAAAATACCCATTATGAGCCGCCAAGATTTTCCAATAATTATCCTCGAATACGATATTTTTCTTGGTAATTTTTAAGTCAAAATCGGTAATATAGTCTAATTTTCCATATTTTTTAAACTTACATGAAGAATAATCTTCAATTGTTAATGTATTTTGTAAAGCTGTACTTCTTGAAAGACTATTTAATTTGTTATCTTTATTTATAAAATAACCAGAGTTACTTAATAGTTTTTTTCCGTTAGATATTATTTCAAAAGATAAAGCCCCTGATTGATAATTCTTAGAAAAATGTCTGCCTGGACTTGGTCCAACATCCATTGTAAGTATAATCTTTTTATTGCTTAAAATTGCATAACCAGCAAGTTCCTTTTCCTGATTTTTGAACTTATATCCAAGTCTCTTCAAATAATAGTCAAATTCAACATTATTTGAAACATAATTTCCATTAAAGAAAATATCATGTTTTATATTTTGCCAGACAAATGCATAACTTGAACCAAGGTAATAAATTGTCTCCTCAATGTATTCAGGAATAGTATTTTGAGACTCTTTAAACCATTCTCTTATTAAAATAAAATATTTAAGGTAAAAAATTAATTGGTTGATATTTCTAGATTTTGGGAATCCCCGATTATCAATTGAGCTTTTAATAATATTTTTCAAAAGATTTAATCCAAATGAAAGATATTTTTTATGATTTTGATAAGCCAGCCCTGTAAGAATTATAGCAGCACATCCAACGATCTTATCATCAACTTCCTTTGATGATCTAACTACATTAATGAGATGATTTATTTGTTTTTTGATAATATTATTAAAAATCATTTTATATTCTTGACTACTATCTTCATATGTCAGCTCATGATTTGACAACCAAGAAATTATCCTTTTTGAAGTAAGATCAAAATTCCAACTTTTATTATTATATTTTGTGTTATTATTAATCCAATTTTGAATTACAGACTGTGTATCTTTCTTTGAAGACTTTAAGTCTAAGCTAAAAAACCAAAAGAAATTATTTAGTTTTTCAAAATCCTTTGAATTTAAATTATCATTCCATATTGAATTTAGTGCAAAATCTTCAATTTTATATTTTTTTTTTTGATATTTTATTATTGAGGATAATAAATGTGGACTTGGTTTATAATCAAAAATATTATCATCCACTTTAGATATTTTCTTTTCATAAAAACTTGAATTTTTATAAATAGTACTAAAATTTTTTTTTAAATTTATGAATAATTCACTGATGTCAACAAGGAAGTCTTTTTTTATCATTAACTTATTTAATTTCTTAATAAATCAATATTTTTTTTTATATCTCCATTATTACTCTTAAATATTGTTGTGCCAGAGACAAGAATATTTGCACCTGCTTCAATTGCTAATTTATAATTTTCAAAATTAATTCCACCATCAATTTCAATGTCAAAGTGTAAATTTTTTTCAGTTTGAATTTTTTTAAGTTCTATAATTTTTTCTAAAACTTTAGGTATGAATTTTTGTCCTCCAAAACCTGGATTTACGCTCATTATTAAAACTAAATCAATTTTATCAAGTAAGTTTATAATTAAGTCAATTTTACTTTCTGGATTTAGTGAAACACCTACTTTTTTATTTAATTTTTTTATTTTTGATATTGATGCTTCTAAATTAGCTGTTGCCTCAGGATGAATTGTAATAATGTCCGCACCTGCATCCGCGTAAGCATCAATATACTCATGCACAGGTGAAATCATTAAATGAACATCAAATTTTAATGAACAATTTTTTTTTAGTGATTTAATCACTGGTGGACCAATAGTAAGGTTTGGTACAAAGTGGCCATCCATAACATCGACATGTATCATGTCAGCACCACCTTTTTCTAATTTTTTTATTTCATTCCCTAATTGACTAAAATCTGCTGATAGAATTGATGGTGAAATTTGTATTTTTTTCATTAATAACTAAATCTACTAGTATCAATTTTTAAAATTTAATTGAATTAAAAAATTGGTAAATTTGTCTCGAAATTTCGCTTTCTAGAGGAAAAGATAACATGCCCATTACAGAATAACCTAAAACATAAGGCATTAAGTAAAATCTAACCATAAAAAAAAACCATGCAACATAGAGGGGCACTAGAGGCTGAATAATGAAAGATGGAGTTATAGGTTTAAATATATTTAATAAAGGATTAGTGAATTTTACAAAAACTTTCATAAAAAAGAATTGAGAGTCTTCTTTTTGAAAAATATTCATTGCAACCCTGCCTATCAAGGTCCACATTATTACTCCAAGAATATAATCAATTATATAAACTAAGGGATGAAAGTTAGCTGACATTAAAATAAATTTAATTGAATGAAAGGGGCGAAATTAATCGCCCCTTAATAAAGTTTTAACTTTTGCCGATGATCGTTTTACCTGACGGTACTCGAACTTCGTCAACCATTTTTTGGACTGAAGCACTCGGTTCTGAAGTGATTAAACTTACAATAACCATAGACACTAAACTTACAGCTGATCCAAAGATACCAAATGTTAATTGTGTAATACCCAAGAATCCACTTCCACCATTTCGTACCCAAATTAGGTAACCCATACCAGAAGCAAGACCTAAAGCCATACCAGCTATAGCACCTTCTTTGTTAGCTCTCTTCCACCATACACCAAGTACCAGTGGGAAGAACAATCCAGACATTGCAAAGTCAAAAGCCCATATGACTGAACCCAAGATACCTTGGATCTCCATTGCTGCAATAGTTGCTCCAGCAAAACCAATTACTACAAGTAATACCCTTGCAACAACTAGTCTTTTTGCAGTCTCTGCTTTTGGATCAATGATCTTATAGTAAACATCATGTGAGATCGCATTAGCAATCGCTAAAATCAAACCATCAGCTGTTGACATGGCAGCAGCCATACCTCCAGCAGCAACTAGGCCTGAAATTACATAAGGCAATCCAGCAATCTCTGGTGTTGCTAACACAACAGCTTTACCACCCATGAAAAACTCATTTAATTCAAGAGTTCCATTTCCGTTAAAGTCGCTTACAAACATCAAGTTTGCCTGGTTCCAGTTTTGATACCAATCTATTGCTTGAACTTCTGCAATTGATTTACCAATGATACCTGTTGCTAAATTAGGATCAATTAATGACAATTTAGATAGCGTCGCTAACATTGGAGCAGAAGAATAAAGTAGGAAGATAAAGAATAAAGACCATCCTACTGATTTTCTAGCTGCTTTTACACTTGGAGTAGTAAAATATCTCATCATTACGTGAGGCAATGAAGCTGTTCCCATCATCATTGCAAGTGCTAATGAAATAAACGCCCAAGGTGTTGCGTTAACTGCAGAGTGAGCTTTAGTTATTCCAGCCAACCCTTTTGGTACTGTTGCTAAATCAGCAGCAGAGTTTTTTACAAAACCAAACTGTTGTTCTAGTTCACCAATTCTAGCTACTTCATCAGCTAACATAAAGTGAGGAAAGAAACCCGCACCCATTTTATTACTGATCCAGAATACTGGAAGCAAGTAAGCTATAATTAGTACAATATATTGAGCTACCTGAGTCCAAGTTACTCCTCTCATACCACCTAACATTGAGCATAGTAAGATACTTACTAACCCAACGTATACAGCGTATTGAAACGGAATATCAAGTGCTACAGATGCAATAGTACCTGTTGCATTAATTTGAGCAGTTACATAGGTAAATGAAGCGACAGTTAAAACTACTACCGCAAGAAACCTAGTTAAATTACCACCATATCTTGTACCAATAAAATCTGGAACTGTGTAACATCCAAATTTTCTTAGGTAAGGTGCTAGTAAAGTTGCAACCAATACATAGCCACCAGTCCAACCGACTAGAAGAGCCATATAACCATAGCCTTTAAAGTAAATACCTCCTGCCATTGCAACGAATGAAGCACCAGACATCCAGTCTGCTGCTGTCGCCATTCCGTTGAATACAGTTGGGACTTGTCTTCCTGCTACGTAATATGCATCTGCTTGGGCTGTTCGTGATAGCCAACCAATTATTGCATAGATGAATACTGTAAAGGCTACGAAGCAAATACCTATTGCTTTCGAAGTCATACCCATCTGCTCACCAATTGACATTAAGATTATAAAACCTATAAAACCACCCGTATAGATTCCATAAACTTTTGGCAAATTATCTATAAAATTACCTTTCATTAGTCGTCCTCTCTTTCTGAAAAGCCAAATTCTTCATCGATTTTTTCTTGTCTGTTTGCAAACCAGAAAATTAGGATTACGAATATTCCAAGTGATCCCTGACAAGTAAACCAATATGTCAGTGGATAACCGAAAGGTCCCGCAACCGATTCCATTTCAGCTCCAAAAAGGAAGATACCAATTGAGAATACAAACCAGATAGCTAAAGTCATCATTAGCAATCCTCTGGTTTTTTCCCAGTGTTGTGCCTGTTTCGACATGTATACCTCTCTCTTTTAGTTATAACTGGCAAAAACCATAACCATTATGAAAGAGATTTAAAGTGTTAAAATAGCTCAAATTACATGAATTTTTGAGGTATATATCTTGAAAACATTGATTTTATGTCAAAATTCAAACTTAGTTGGAAAGACTTATCTTTTAATGATTTTAAAATCTACCTTTTTTCATTGTTTAAAGCATTCATTCCAAAGAGAAAAATTAAAAATTTTGACGATCTTGAAAATTTTATTCAGTCTAAATCAGCATGGGTAAGTCAAGTTACATTATATAACTATTTAAAAACAAGAATGGGGACTAGGTATGTCCTTCATTTTGAGAATGATAAATTTATGTCATCAGTCAATTTAGCCAAATGGAATATTTATTCAGTCGCATTACAGGATCTTACTTTTTTTTCTTTTTCATATTTAAAAGTTAACTTTAATTATACGGAATATTCAAAAGCTAGAGAAATTTATTTTAATATTCTTGATGATGAAGTATCTAATAATATGCCATTAGAAATTATTAAAAATGCAAAAGAAACTTTTGATGAAAGATTAAAAAATATAAATTGGGATGAATACTTAATAGACCACCCTTTTAATCCAAGTGCACTAAGTTTATATAAATGGGCTCCGATAGCAGAAGAGTTAAAAACCTTAGATAGAAAAATTGTATTAAATTCTATGATTTTAAAATGGAAAAATATTGAAAAAGAATTTAATAAATTAATAGATCTTTAAATATTTTTCCTATTTTCCACTAAACTCTCAACTACTGATGGATCAGCTAAAGTAGTTATGTCTCCCAGTTGTCCGTGTTCGTTAGTAGCAATCTTTCGTAAAATTCTTCGCATTATTTTTCCCGATCTTGTTTTTGGAAGACCTGGTGTAAAATGAATTATTTCTGGTCTATAAATTGGACCTAAGGAGCGAGCGACATAATTCTTTAATTCTCTTTCTAAAGATCCATCTGCTTTTTCTCCCAAATTAAGAGTTACATAAACATAAAGGGCATTACCTTTTAAATCGTGAGGAAAACCTACCACTGCTGCCTCTGCTACTTTTGGATGAGCTACAAATGAACTTTCAATTTCAGCTGTTCCCAAATTATGACCTGAAACAATAATTACATCATCAACTCTTCCAGTGATCCAATAATAACCATCCTTGTCTCTTTTACATCCATCTCCTGTAAAATATTTTCCATTAAATTGTGAAAAATAAGTTTCTATAAATCTTTTATGATCTCCATAAACAGTTCTCATTTGACCAGGCCAAGATTGGCTTATGCATAACCTTCCTTCTCCTGCTCCCTTTATTTCTTTACCATTTTTATCAACTAGAACTGGTTTTATTCCATAAAAGGGCTTTGTAGCAGATCCAGGTTTAAGGCTTATTGCTCCAGTTTGAGGCGCTATCATTATACCTCCAGTTTCAGTTTGCCACCAAGTATCAACTATAGGACATTTTGAATTCCCAACTGTTTTATAATACCACATCCAAGCTTCAGGATTAATGGGTTCTCCTACAGTACCAAGTAATTTAAGAGATTTTCTTGAAGTTTTCTTCACTGGGTCATTTCCTTCCCTCATTAAAGCCCTAATTGCGGTTGGAGCTGTATAAAAAGTATTGACTTTGTATTTATCTACTATTTGCCACCATCTAGAACTGTCAGGATAATTTGGGATACCTTCAAACATTATTGTAGTTGCTCCATTAGCAAGAGGTCCATAAATTATATAACTATGACCTGTAACCCAGCCTATGTCTGCAGTACACCAATAGATATCTTTTGGCTTATAATTAAAAATATATTGGTGTGTCATGGAAGCATAAACCATATAACCTCCAGTTGTGTGCAATACACCTTTCGGTTTTCCAGTAGACCCCGAAGTGTATAAAATAAATAATGGGTCTTCGGCGTTCATTTCTTCTGGTTCACATTGAGATGATACATCTTTAATTAAATCATGATACCAAACGTCCCTTTTTTTATTCCAACCAATGTCGCCACCCGTTCTTTTAACTACAATACATTTTTTTACATTGGGGCAGTCATATAAAGCATTGTCAGTTGTTTCTTTTAAAGGAATAATTTTACCACCTCTTACTCCTTCATCTGCAGTAATAATATATTCAGACTCACAATCATTCACTCTTCCTGAAATAGAGTCAGCTGAAAAACCCCCAAAAATAATTGAGTGAACAGCTCCAATCCTAGCGCATGCTAGCATTAAAATTGCTAACTCTGGTATCATTGTTAAATATATAGTTACACGATCACCTTTTTTAATTCCTAATTTTTTTAAACCATTTGCAGCTTTAGATACTTTTTGGTGTAATTGTTTATAAGTTATTTTTTGATGATCTTTAGGATCATCTCCTACCCAAATTATAGCTGTTTTATCTTTATGATCTTTTAAATGTCTATCTATGCAATTTGCAGATGCGTTTAATGTTCCATCATGGTACCATTTAATTTTGACTTCTTTGCTACTGTATTTTACATCTTTAATTTTTTTATAAGGTTTTATCCAAGAAATCCTTTTACCTTCACGCCTCCAAAAGTTATCATTACTTTTAATTGAGTCGGTATATTTCTTTTGATATTGAGTTTTATTAGCTAAACTATTTTTAACCCATTCAGGCTTTGTTTTTATTATTAGTTCTGATGCAGGAGTGCTTTTTATTTTTTGAAGTTTTTTTCTTTTAGCAATTTTTCTTTTTGAAGAAATTTTTGGCATAAAATTTTTTTTAAGAATTAATTCTACCCATGTTATTTAAAATTTTCCAGCTTTTAGAGTCTATTGGCATTACAGATAGTCTACTTTGTTTGATTAAAGATAAATGGCTTAATTTCTTATTCATTTTAATACTTTCTAGCTTCACAGGTGTTTTGAGTTTTTCCTTAAATCTTACAGTAACAGCAACAAAACGACCACTTTTATCTGTTTTGTCTAAATAATACTCTTTAATAACTTCTACTATTCCAACAATCTCTTTCCCAATATTTGAGTGATAAAAAAAGCAAAGGTCACCATTCTTCATATTTTTGAGATTTTTAGCTGCTTGATAGTTTCTAACACCATCCCAAGCTGCACCTTTAAAGCCAGCTTTTTTTTGTTGATCAATAGACCAAACGTCAGGTTCAGATTTCATTAACCAATAATTCATTATAATTGGACTCCTGCACCTTTGAGAAAAGCTGCCTCTTCATCCAATTGCCATCTAGGTTTTGCAGGATAATCTAAATTATCAAATTGTTTCAATTTAAATTTTTCTAAACCAACCATTGCAATCATTGCTGCGTTATCACCGCAAAGCTCTATTGGTGGAAATATACTTTGAAAACTTTCCTCTTTGCATAAATTTGTTAACATAAATCTAATATTTTTATTTGCCGCTACACCGCCAGCTACTACAAATATTTTTTCTTTGGTTTTATTTTGATTTTGAAATTCACTAAATGCAATCTTTGTTTTTTTATAAAGTATTTCTTCAATTGTTTTTTGAAATGATGCTGCAAGATCAAATTTTTCCTGTTCAGTTTTAATATTTTTTGAAATTCTTAAAATTGCAGTTTTAAGTCCCGCAAATGACAGGTTACAACCACCTTTATTAAATATTGGTTTTGGTAAATCATATTTATTTGGGTCACCTTTTTCAGCAAAAATTTCAATTTGCGGACCACCTGGAAATTCGACTCCTAAAAGTTTCGCAGTTTTGTCAAATGCTTCACCTAAGGCATCATCAATAGTTGTTCCTAATCTTTTATATTTTCCAAGACCTTGAACATTTAAAAATTGTGAGTGACCACCAGAAATTAATAAAAGCAAATACGGATAATCTAATTTTGAATTTAGTTTTGGACTCAGGGCATGACCCTCTAAATGATTTACTGCAATAAATGGTTTATTTATTGAAGATGAGAAAGCTTTTCCAAAACTTAGTCCAACAGATAAACATACGATTAGCCCTGGCCCTGCGGTTGAAGCAACTGCATCAATTTCTTCAACTTTTTTTCCACTTTTATCAATTGCCTCTTTAACTATCCAATCTATTTTTTCTACATGCGATCTAGCAGCCAATTCTGGAACCACTCCTCCAAATTCTTTATGAATTTCAACCTGGCTTGAAATAATATTTGATAAAACCACCGGAATCCCTTGCTCATTTTCAGTTATTAGGGATGCTGCCGTCTCATCACAACTAGATTCTATTCCGAGAATTAAGGGTTTTTTACTCATTCAATTAGTTTTTATTAATTGTACAATCTCAATACAAGTAAGAAATAAATTTTTTATGAATAAAAAAATAATTATTGGCTCTAGAGGAAGCAAATTAGCATTAATATATGCTCAAAATGCTAAAGATAGAATTATTGAAAATACAAATTTAGGTGATGAAGATATTATAATTAAAGAAATAACAACAAAAGGTGATCTGATTCAAAATGTGAGATTATCAGAACTAGGAGGAAAAGGATTATTTTCAACAAATATTGAAAAAGAACTTCAAGAAAAAAAAATTGATATAGGAGTTCATGCTTTAAAAGATATGCCAGCTATAGAAACCGATGGATTAAGAACGGATACATTTTTAAAAAGGAATGATCCAAGAGAAATTTTAATCACCAAAGACAAAAAAAAACTTAAGGAATTAAAAGCTAATGCAATAATTGGAACTTCATCTTACAGAAGAGAATTTCAAATTAAAAAAATTAGAACAGATCTTATTTTCAAACTTATAAGAGGAAATGTTGATACAAGAATTAAAAAACTTAATGATGGTTTGTATGATGCAATAATATTATCTTATGCAGGAATAAAATCTTTAACAATAAAAAATAAAACTATAGAAGTATTTTCTACAGAAGAAATAATTCCAAGTGCTGGACAAGGAATTATTGCACTTCAATGTCGTAATAATGATGATGAAATAATCTCAGTTTTAAAAAAAATAAATCACAACGAAACATTTATAAGAGCACATGTGGAGAGAAATATTCTTAAAGTTTTGGAGGGTGACTGTGAGACTGCTGTTGGGGCACACTCCATTATAGAAGGTGATAAAATTACTGTTGAAGCTGAATTATTTTCTTTAGATGGTTCTAAAAGATTTTATGAAAAAAAAACTGGCAAAGTAGAAGACTTTGGCCAAATTGGTAGAGAAGTAGGTCAAATATTAAAAACAAAATCTAACAACTCGTATAAAAGATAATATGCATATTTTATTAACAAGATCGCTAGAAGATTGCACTGAAATGATTGTTAAATTTAAATCCTTAGGTCATCAAGTATCTCATCTTCCATTATTAAATGTTGAGAAAGTAGTTTACGAAAAAATTAATTTTGGAGACTTTAATGGATTTATCTTTACAAGTGCTAATGCAGTAAAATTTTTAAATTATGATGAAATTAACAAGACAATTAAATGTTTTTGCGTAGGAGCAGCAACCGAAAAAAAAGCGAGAAGTTTTGGATTTCAAAATACAATTGCAGCAGAGGGAAATGTCTCTAATTTAAAAGAATTAATTTTGCAAAACTACGATTCATCGAGTGGCCAGCTACTTTATGTAAGTGGAGAAACCATATCAGTTGATCTTGATCAACAATTAATAAATGAAGGTTTTAGTATTAAGAGAATTGTGAACTATAAGGTTAATCATAATATAAATTTTGATAAAGACTTCGTTAAAGAATTAAAACAAAATATTCCTGATATGGTCTATGTTTACTCCCAAAATAGCGGATCAAGTTTTTTGAACTTTATCAAAATTCATCAATTAGAAAGTCTTTGGATGGATACTAATTTAATGTGTATAGGTGAAAAAACCTCGTCAATATTGAATGAAATCAAATGGAAAAAGATATTTCTTTTTAATCCTGGAGAAGAGGAGTTTTTGTTATATAAAATTTAGCCATGGAAATAATAAATAATTTTTCAGAAATATTTTTATCAGTTTGGGATAAAGGAATTCTAGGAGTTGATATTTTTCAAATTTTAATTGGAATTGGTATATTCTTAATCTTTTTAATTTTCAGAGGTTTGATTAGTAAACTTATAATAAAAAAACTTGAGGTAATTTCAAAAAGAACGACTAACAAGTTAGACGATACTTTTGTTTATGCTTTAGAAGGACCAGCAAGATTTTTACCTATAGTATTAGGTTTTTTTATTGCCAGTTATTATATGACTTTTAGTATTGAAGGTCGAGAAGTAGCAGATACTATAAATAGAACATTAATTACTATTTTAATTTTTTGGGTTATTCATCAAATTATAGAACCTATCTCTTACATTTTAAGTGGATTAGATAAACTTTTAACCAGAGAGTTAATTGGCTGGATAATAAAATCTCTTAAAATTTTGATTTTCATTTTAGGCTTAGCGGCAGTCCTTGAGCTATGGGGTATTAAAATTGGGCCAATCATAGCTGGACTTGGATTGTTTGGTGTTGCTGTAGCCCTAGGTGCACAAGATTTATTTAAAAACTTAATATCAGGAATTTTAGTTTTAGTTGAGAAAAGATTTAAAATTGGAGATTGGATTGCTGTTGACGGAATAATTGAAGGCATAGTAGAAAAAATTGGTTTTAGATCAACAACGATAAGAAAGTTTGATAAATCTTTAGCAATAATTCCAAATTTTCAATTTGCAGAAAATGCAGTAATCAATGTAAGTGAAACTTCAAATTGGTTGATTAGTTGGATTATAACACTTCAGTATGACACTACTGTTGATCAATTAAAAACAATAAGAAACGAAATTGAAAATTATATAAATAAAAGTGAGGATTATAATCAAACTGTAGGAGTGGCGGTTAGAATAGACAAGTTTTCTGATAGTTCGATAGACATGTATGTAAGATGTTTTACTAAAACAGACAGTTGGAATGAAATGTTGTCTGTAAAAGAGAGATTAGCAATTGAAATTAAACAAATAGTTGAAAACAATAAAGCATCTTTTGCTTTCCCTAGTCAGTCGATTTATGTTGAAAAAAAATGATAGCAATTTTTTATTTAGTTTTACAAGTTTTAAAACTTTACTCTTATGTTGTAATTGCAAATGTTATAATTAGTTGGTTAATTGCTTTCAATGTTTTGAATACTCAGAATAGATTTGTTTACTCTATATTAGACTTAACCCATCGACTAACTGATCCAATTTTATATAGAATTAGACGCTTTTTACCAAATTTAGGCTCACTAGATATATCACCAATAATTCTTCTTTTATTGATTTGGTTTATCGAAATGTGTATGAAGCTCTACGTAGCCCCATTAATTTTTTAAAAAAGATATATGATTTTAATAGACGGAAAAAAAGCAGCAGCTGAACTTAGAGAGGAACTTAAAAATGAAGTTTCCCAACTAAAAACAAAATTTAATAAAGTACCAGGTTTAACAGTAATATTAATTGGAGATATGACGCCAAGTCAAATATATGTTCGTAATAAAGAAAAATCTGCTAATGAAGTAGGCTTGAAATCTGAAGTGATTAAGTACCCTGATACAGTTGAAGAAAAGACAGTTTTAGAAAAAATTGAGGAACTAAATAAAGACGACACAGTTTCAGGGATTTTAGTTCAGCTCCCACTTCCAAAACATATAGATAAACAAAAAGTCATTGAAACTATTTTGCCCTCAAAAGATGTTGATGGTTTTCATCCAGTGAATGTTGGAAACTTATCTTCAGGTTATGAAAGTTCAGTTCCATGTACTCCACTTGGCTGCTATTTATTGATTAAAAAGATTGAACCAAATTTAAGTGGTAAAAAAGCAGTTGTAGTTGGAAGATCAAATTTGAACGGTAAACCAATGACTCAACTTCTTTTAAAAGAAAATTGTACAGTAACTATTACACACTCAAGAACTAAAGATTTAAAAGCAGAGTGTTTAGAAGCAGATATAATAGTTGCTGCAGTGGGAATCCCTGAACTTGTAAAAGGTGATTGGGTTAAAAAGGATACAATTGTTATAGATGTTGGTATTAATAAAACAGACAAAGGTATAGTAGGAGATGTTGCATTTGACGAAGTTTCAAAAAATGCAAAAGCTCTAACACCAGTTCCAGGTGGTGTTGGTCCCATGACAATAGCGTGTTTATTAAAAAATACGATAGAGTGTTTCAAAAGATCGCAAATATAATATTTTAAGTTAGCAGTTCTTTTTGATAACTTATCATATGAAAAAACCTAAATATCCCTACAGAATTGGAATTATTTTTCTGTTGTTGACTATTCCCCCAATCGGAGCAACCCAATTAGGTTGGTATTTGTATGATATGCAAACCGGATTTGACTATGGTATGATAGTAGGTGTTTTTTCAGTCATTTATGCTGCATATCTTATGTATGAAAAAAAATGGAGAGAGGAAGATGAGGATTAAATTATGGAAAAGATAATTTTTCTTGGTTTGGCAATACCAATTTTAGGTTTTATTTTGTATTTAGGAGCCTCAGCTATTATGAAGGGTTTTACTGCTAAAGAGGCCAATAGATCTGAAAAAGAGCAGAATGATAGTAAAACTAATTTACCAGACAATAGTGATCAAATAAGTGATGAGCTAAGTAAATTGAATGACTTATTCCAAAGTGGAGTTTTAAGTCAAGAAGAGTTTGAAAAAGCAAAAAAAAAAATTTTAGATAACTAATTTAATTTAGTAAATCTTCAAGTAAGTTTACTTCCCCAATTTTAAAAATAACTGCATCTTCTTTTTTATATCCATATTTTTCAGCACTATTCTTAAATCTAATTGGTGGTTCCATTATTGGTTCTAAAGATAAAACAAATGTTCCCCAATGAGTGCCAATTATTTTTTTACTTTTTAAATTTTTTCCTATTCCAAGCGCCTCTTCGGGATTTGTGTGATAAGACGATTTATCTTTATAAGGTGATATTGGATAAAAATTATAAGCGCCAATATTAATAAAAGAAAGATCTATTGGCCCGTATTTATTACCTAAGTCTTTGTAAATATTTCCAACGCCAGTATCACAAGCAAAAAAAATTTTTTTTCCGTCATATTCAATTAGAAAGTTGCCCCATAAAGTTTTATTAGTATCTGTTAGGCTTCTTTTGGACCAATGAACTGCTGGAAGGAATGTAATTTTTAATTTTTCATTAATAATCATTTCATCATACCAATCCATTTCGTTTACATCTTTATACCCATTCTTTGTAAAATATTTTCCAAGTTTAAGTGGAAGCACGACTTTAGCTTCTTTGAATGGAAACCTTCGAATAGTTGTCATATCTTGATGATCGTAATGGTTATGCGTTAATAAAAATATGTCTGTTTTAGGAATTTCATTTAATTTTAAAGCTGGTTCAGTAAACCTTTTTGGACCAAATATTAGAGGTCCTGCATTTTTAGAAAAGACAGGATCTGTTATAATAGTTGTATCTCCTAATTTAATTAAAAAAGTTGCATGACCAATCCAAGCTACATAATCATCATTTTTAAACTTATCTAAATCAGCTTTTACTTTACTCTTATCTACCACATGTTCCTTAGGAACTGTCATATCAAGTTTCTTTTTTTCTTTATTAAAAATTTTAAATGACCATTTAAAATTAATATCTCTTTTTGGAGATCCTTCGGGATTTCTAAATGTTCCATTACGGAGATGGTGGTAAGGTTTTTTTTCCATTTTTAATAAATTTTTATAGTTTTTTTAAAATTATTTTTTCTAGTTTTGAACTAATAATTACTGTTCCTCTCTTATTTGGATGTATACCATCACTTAAATTGAGTTCAGCATTCATAGCCACACCATCTAGCAAAAAAGCAATAAGTTCTAACTCATATTTTTTAGATAAATCCAAAAAAATTTTATCAAAATTTTTCTTATATTCAGATCCATGTGAAGTTGGAGCAATCATTCCCGCTAAAATAATATCAACATTTTTTTCTTTCGAAATTTGAATTATTTTTTCAAGATTATTTTTAGTTTCACTTGGTTTGATACCCCTTAGCATGTCATTAGCGCCAAGACCCAAAATCATTAAATCTATTCCAGGTTCTGATAAAGTCCAATCTGCTCTATTTAATCCACTAGATGAGGTGCTACCCGAAACACTACCATTAATGACCTCTATATCGTGACCTTTTGATTGTAAGCTTTCTTGCAAAATAAATGATAAATGATGCTCATTTGGTAAACCATAACCGGCCATTAGGCTATCACCAAATAATACAATTTTTTCAATTGCATATGTGTTTATGGTTAGTAGACAGAGAACAATTATTTTAATAATAAAACTTTTATACATGAACATTCTTCTTAAATTAAAAAAAGTAAATCTTAAATATAAAACTGGCAAGGATAATATTAACGTTTTAAATAATATTAACTTAACTACTAAAAAAAAAGAAACTATTTCAATAGTAGGTGCAAGTGGTTCAGGAAAAACAAGTCTTATAATGCTGATTGGAGGTTTAGAGCGCGCAACATCAGGTAAAATATTTTTTCAAAATCAAGAAATAACTAAATTGAATGAAGATGAAGTATCAGAGATCAGAAAGAAAAGTATTGGTATAATTTTTCAGTCTTTTTATTTAATTCCTAATTATACAGCAGTTGAAAACGTTGCTTTAACTCTTGAACTTAATAGATTTAAAAATCCTGAGAGAAATGCGAAAGAATTGTTGGAAAGATTTGGTTTAAGACATCGATTTAATAATCTACCAAGCCAGTTGTCAGGAGGTGAACAACAACGTGTAGCTATTGCAAGAGCAATTGCTATGAAACCTGAATTAATTTTAGCTGATGAGCCAACAGGAAATTTAGATACTGAAAACTCTTCTATGATCTCTAAAATCTTATTTAATTATGTTAAAGAGGAGGGCTCCTCACTAATTATGGTAACTCACGATATAAAACTTGCAAATAAAGCAAAGAGAAAAATTAAAATTAAAGATGGAAAAATTAAATAATTTATCTGAAATTAATATGATAATAAAATATGCTTTGAAAGACTTAAGCAGAAACTACAAGAAAATTTTCAGTATCATTGTTACTCTATTTATTAGTCTTTTCATATTAAGTGCAATTTTTACTATTGAGGACAGTTTAAAAAAAGAACTGAATAATAATGCTAGAGCATTGCTCGGTGGAGATTTAGAAATTGATTATAATCGTAATCAAGGCAATTTAGAATTAATAAATAAAGTCAAAGAATTCACAACTGTATCCCAGATGATTGAGTTTAGCACAATGCTTTCAACAACTAATCGTGAAAAAAATACATCTTTATTTACTAGAATTAAAACTGTTGATAAAAAATATCCTTTATATGGTGAGATTGTTTATGAGCCTGCTGGTGCTTACGAGCGTATGCAAAATGAACCAAAAACGATTTTAATTAATGAAGGTTTATCAAAAACTCTAAAAATTAAAGTTAATGAAATTGTAAAAATTCAAGATCATGAATTTGTAGTGGCTGGTAAAATAAAGTCAGTACCCGATGTTAGTGGGTTTGTGGCTTTTGGTGATTGGGCTTTAGCAAGCAAACAGACTTTAGATATTTTAGAATTAAATGGAATAGGTAGTTTTTTAAATTATGAATATAAAATAAAATTTAATCAAAATAGTAACTCTGCTATATTAGAAAAAAAGATCGAAAGTATTTTTAGGAATGATAAAAAAGTAAAACTTAGATACCCAGAAAATTCAGCAAGTGGGTTAAAGCGAATTATTAATAATTTTTCACAGTTTTTGTCACTTGTATCAATAAGTGCGATGTTAATAGCTGGAATTGGAATTGCTAATACATTTTTATCTTTCATTAATCAAAACAATATGTCTATAGCAGTTAGAAAAGCAGTTGGGTTTTATTCAGGAAATATTAAAAAACTTTATTATCTTCAGTTATTTATATTATTATTGATAATTAGTATTTTTGCATATGTTAGCAGCTTTTTAACATTACCTATTGTAAATAGATACTTATCTGATGGCCTTGGATTTAATATTCATCCAGCTATTTCTTTTTTTAATTTCATTAAAATATTTTTAATAGGTTTATTAGTGTTATTTATTTTTTCAATTCCAACCATAAGCTCCATAGATCAAGTTAAAGCTTCAAATTTATTCAGAAATATATTTCAAAATGTACAATTTTATTATTCAAAAAAATTAATTTTTATAAGTATTATTTTGTTATCGACCTTAATCTTATTATTTACTTTTAGATCTGAGAATCCTGGTTATAGTTTAGGCTATTTTGCAGCTTTTTTTTTATGTCTGATTGTATTCTTTTTACTATCTAAATTGATAATTTTTTTTCTTAAAAAATTTAAATCAAAATCAAATATCTCCTTAAAATTATCTATCAAAAATATTACTCAAACAAAAAGTATTACACCTATTACAATTATGTCTTTAGGTTTGGGAGTTACTTTGCTATTAACTTTGGCATTAGTTGGAACCAACTTTCAAAGAGAAATAGCAAAATCAATTCCTGATATTGCCCCAGATTATTTCTTTGTAGGTATTCAAAATGGGGAAAGAAAAAAATTTGAACAAAATATTTTGTTAATGGATCCAGATGCAAATATAGAAATTGTACCAATGGTTTCGTCAGGTATTGTGAAGATAAATGGTATAAATCCCAATTCGTATATCACAACTGATAATGATAGTTACTGGGTAATAGGTAGCGAACGACGATCGTCATGGGCAAAAAATGTGCCTGAAGATAATCTCATTGTTAAAGGTAAGTGGTGGGACACATCTAAACCTAACCATCTTCAGATATCATTAGACGCAAAGGTTGCAAAAGATTTTAATATCAACTTAGGAGACATATTTACTTTAAATATTTATGGCAGAGAAATTGATGGTGAAGTTGTAAATTTTAGAGAGGTTGATTATAGAGATCTTAGTATAAATTTTGCCATGCTATTTAACCCAGAGTTTGCAATCAATATCCCACACGAATACTTAGCCACTGCAAAATTTAAAGATTTAAATAAATTTAATGAAATACAAATGCTTGAAGTTCTTCCAAGCTTATCGATGATAAAAATTGCAGATTACTTAAATAAAGTCACATCTGTTTTAAATAAAGTTTTCATAGCTGTTATATTAATTTCAGCAGTAACAATTGTTATTGGTTTAATTGTGATTTCGAGTGCAATTATTGTACAAGGAAAATTGAAAGAATATCAAAATTTAGTATTTAAAATCCTAGGTTTTTCAAAGAAAGAGATCGTTTTTTCATCATTAATTGAATTTTTAATCATCTTTAAATCAGTGATATTAATTGCAATATTTTTTGCAGTTTTTGGCTCTAAATTTATTATTGAAAATGTATTTGAGTTGTCATGGCAATTTGATTTTAAGGTTTTAATTTACCTAAGCTTTTCTATTGGATTAGTAACATTAATATTGATTTTATTAACTAATTTAAAATACTTAAATCCAAAAGTTTACCCACTTGTAAGAAATCAATAACCTCCTATTATTTAATAAGCCTTTTCCATTAGCCATAAACTATTACCTGCTAAAAAATAAATTTTTCCATTTTGAGGATGTACTTGAATATCTCTTATTCTTCCAATTTTTTTTTCAAATATCAGGTCTTCTTTAATATTATCCAAATCATCAAAATTTAATTTTCTTAAAGATTTATCTTTAAGGGAAGTAATGAGCGCATGACCATTCCACTCTTCAAATTCTTTACCTTTGTAAATTTGAATTGCACTTGTTGCGATTGAAGGAACCCAATACTGAATAGCTTTGGTAAAACCAGGTTTCCATTTAGGCCCTATTTTAGTACCTGAATAATTTCTTCCTCCCCATCCTAGTATTTTCCAGCCGTAATTCTCCCCTTTTTTTGCTTCACCAAACCAATCTCCACCCATAGCCCCATGATTACTTAGATAAATTTTTCCATCAAATTTAGATATAGTTAAACCTTGTGGATTCCTCACTCCAATTTGATAAATTTCAGGTAACCAATTTGACTTACCTTGAAATTTTGGGTTATCTTCTGGAATTCTTCCATCAGTATAAATCCTGATAATACTTCCAGGATGTTTTGTAGGATCTTGTGCGATCATACCTTGACCTCTTTCTCCTGCAGAGGCAAAAAGATACTCATCTTTTATAGCCAATCTTGAACCAAAATGATAGCCTGAATCTATAGGTGGTTCTGCCTGAAAAATATTTTTAAAGTTTAATTTATTTTTATCTAACCTTGCTTTTGCAATTGAAGTGCTTGTTTTCAAATCTCCTCTATCTTCAGTATAAGATATCCATAATTTTTCATCTTTATAAATTATATCTAATAATCCACCTTGACCGTGTACCATATAATTAAGATTGTGTTCTATAATAGAAATTTTTTTTGAGGATAAATCTATAATTTTAATTTCTCCCTCTTTTTCCGTAATAATGATTTCATTATTATTAATAAATGTAGCACTCCATGGATTTTTTAATTTAACAATTTTAGTATATTTATAATTTTCAGAAAAACTTTTAGAAGAAAATAAAATAATTAAAATTATAGAAAGAAAATATTTTTTCACCTTAGGAAAGTTTTGATCTACCACCATCAACAGCAATAATTTGACCAGTTACCCAAGCACTCTCATCAGTAATTAAAAACTTTGCAAGAGCAGCTGAGTCTTTGCCTTCCCCTAATCTTTTTAGAGGATGAGCTCTAGCAATACCATCTGCAACGGCCATATTTTTTAGCATTGGCTCGGCGATTTTTGATTTGGTTAAGCTTGGAGCTATACAATTGACTCTAATATTTGGAGCAAATTCAGCTGCTAAAGTTACAGTCAAGCCCTCAACTGCTGCCTTAGTAGATGCAATAATAGCATGATTTGTAAATCCTCTTTGAGCGGCAACTGTTGAAAATAATACCACAGACCCTTTATTTTTTTTTAGACTTTCTTGGTAACCTTTAATAATTTCAACTGCAGAGTAAAGATTTAATTTCATACATTTATTAAAATCTTGTTCCGTGACCATTTTCAATGGTTTTAAATCTATTGAACCTACGCAATAGGCAAATCCCTTAATTTCTTGAATATCTGATTTAACCTTTTCAACAAAACCTTCATCCAAAACATTCGCTACAGTAAAATTACAATTTAGTTTTTTAGCAATTGAACTTACTTCATTCTCATTCCTGCCAACTAAGTGAATCTCTTTTTCTGAGCTTTTTAATTGTTCAGCTAAACTTGATCCAATAGATCCTGTCGCACCGAAAATAAGATATTTTTCTGACATATAATTTTTTATTAGTTATATTTAAATATGAAATTATTTTTTATACTTGGCAATCAATTATTTCCATTAAAATATATAGACCGCTTCAAAAAGGATCATACGTTTTTTATGGCAGAAGATAACGGTTTATGCACTTATGAAAAACATCATAAACAAAAGATATTGTTATTTTTATCTTCAATGAGGTCCTATGCTGACAGTATTAAGAAAAATAAATTTAAATTAGATTATTTAAAGATAGAAGATAATGACTTTAAAGAGGATTATTTAAAGAAATTAAAAAAAGTAATTGATAAAAAGATAATATCTGAAATCACTAGTTTCGAAATAGAAGATAAAACTTTTGAAAAAAAAATTTTACAATTTTCCAAAAAAGAAAAAATTAATTGGAATATTATTCAAACGCCTATGTTTTTAAATTCTAGAGTTGAGTTTAAAAATTATATAGGTAAGTCAAAAAAACCATTTATGGCAACATTTTATAAAGAGGTTAGAAAAAAATCTGGGATATTAATGGGGTCTGGTGGTGAACCAATGGGTGGCAAATGGAGTTTCGATGAAGACAATAGAAATAAATTACCAAAAGATATTGAGATTCCAAAATTTCCTAAAATCAATGAGACACATCATACAAAAAAATTAAAACCAATTGTTGAAAAATTGTTTAAAGATCATCCAGGAAATACTGACAATTTTTGGCTTGCAACAGAATACGATGATGTAGTTAAGCTTTTAAATTTTTTTATAAAAGAAAAATCAAATTTATTTGGTGATTATGAAGACGCAGTAAATCAAAAAGATAATATTTTATTCCACAGTGCATTGAGTCCATATATTAATTTAGGTTTAATCACACCTGAGTTTATTATTAAAAAAATTTTAGATTTTCATAAAAAGAATAAAATAAGAATGAATTCACTTGAGGGCTATATACGTCAAATAATTGGTTGGAGAGAGTTTATGCGAGGTATCTATCAAGGTTATTCAGATGAAATGGAAAATAAAAATTTTTTTAAACAGAATAGAAAAATGAAAAGTTCTTGGTACGACGGAACGACAGGTCTACCACCTTTAGATCATGCAATTCAGAATGCTGTCACATATGGATGGTCGCATCATATCGAAAGACTAATGATTTTATCTAACATAATGAATCTTTGTGAGATTAAGCCAAAAATTGTTTATAAGTGGTTCATGGAAATGTTTGTGGACTCCTCTGATTGGGTAATGGTCCCAAATGTTTATGGAATGGGATTATTTAGTGATGGAGGAATTTTTGCAACTAAACCTTATATTTGTGGGTCAGCATATTTTATGAAAATGATGGATTTTAAAAAAGGTGATTGGTGCAATATTATGGATGGATTGTACTGGAGATTTATTGACAGAAATAGAAAATTTTTTTTAACTAATCCAAGATTATCAATGATGGTTCGTATTTTTGATAAAATGAAAACAGAAAGAAAAAAAATGATTTTATCTGAAGCAGAAAAATTTATTAAACATAATACCTCATAGTGAAAAAGGAAAATCTGCCTTTCAAAATTTGTCCAGTTTGCCAAAGGCCATTTAAATGGAGAAAAAAATGGAAGCTGAATTGGGATAAAGTTATATATTGCTCAAAAAAGTGTTCTAATAATAAATAAAATTTAAGCTAATGAAATTTATAAATAAAATAATAATTTTGACCATTTTAATAATGCCTAGCATTGTTAAGGCTACTTTTTTTGAGGATATAACTGTTAAAATTGCAGATAATCCAAAAAGACTTAGTTATGGCGTCTCAGTTACCGATATGGATAAAAATGGCAAATATGAATTTATAGTTACAGGATTTGGTTATCCAAATTTAGCTCTATCATATGATGATGGAAAACTAATCAATATTGCTAATCAAAAAGTATTTTCTGATAATTTAAGAAAGACAATTGGTGTTGCTGCGTGTGATGTTGATAAAGATGGATATGAGGAAATATATTTTCTTAACACAGATGCTTACAGTGGAAAAAAAAAATATTCTGACAGACTAATAGACTTAGAGGAAAATAAGTTTTTAGACCTGTTTGAAATTGAAAAAAATAATAAGGATTTAAATTTAACAGCAGGAAGGTCAGTAGTCTGTGTGGACAGAAAAGGTATCGGTGAATATGGTCTTTATGTTTCAAATTATGGAGGACCAACAAGATTTTATGAGATTGAAGATGGAAAAATAAGAGATAAAGCTAGTAATTTAAGTTTAGATAATGTTACAGGTGGAAGAGCAGTTGTTTCGGGACACATTTTAACAGATAGATCTGATATTTTTGCAGCAAATGAGAGAGGTGCAAATTATCTTTTTAAAAATAATGATGGAGTATTTGAAGATTTGGCATTTGATTATCGAGTAGATGATGTGATTCAGAACGGAAGAGGAACTGCATTATCAGATATTCTGTACCGTGGAAGGTTGGATATAATAAGTGGTAATTGGCAGGGTTATCACAGGGCTTATGTTTTGGAAAATAATACATTTAAAGACATAGGGAATAGAAAATTTGATAAACCTTCTCGAATTCGAACCATTATATCTGCTGATTTTGATAACGATGGCTATGATGAAGTTTTTATGAATAACTTAGCAGAACCTAACAAGTTATTTAGAATAAAAGAGAATGGAATTTTTGAAGAAATAATACTAGAGGAAGGTCTTGAATATGATGGATACGGCACTGGAGCTGCAGTTGCTGATATTGATGATGACGGTATTTTAGAATTATTAGTGTCTCATGGTGAAAGTAAAGAACAACCATTATCTTTATATAAAGCAAAAGTTGATAAACAAAGTAAATATTTGAGGATTAAACCTATTAATAAATTTGGTGCTCCAGCAAGAGGTGCAACAGTTACATTGCTTACTAATCAAAGAATGCATTCAAAAACTATAGACGCTGGATCAGGTTATTTGTGTCAAATGGAGCCTGTGGCACATTATGGAATTAGAAAAAATGAAAAAAATTTTAAAGTAGAAGTTAAATGGACAAATGGTACTAAAAAATTAATTGAAATAAAATCAATAAACCAAACAGTTATAGTAAAACAAGAATGAAAAAAAAATTACATAAATTCTTTTTAATATTTTTTATATTTTTTCAATTTGAGTTAATTGCAGAAGAAAAAAATTATCATAAAGAGTTAATAACTGATTGGTCTAGAATATTTCCTGATCAAAATAGAAATGCGGCTGGGCCAAAGTTTTTTAAATATATTATTGATAAAAAAATTACCTATAAAGACTTTATAGAATTTAATAAATTATATTGTGCAGTTTCTGGATCATTAATTGATCCCAATAGTGAACCAGATTTTTTATATGCTTACGAAATTAAAACTAATGAAAAAATTTGTGGTGATTATTATAAGTGCTGTATTCCTTGTTCTTGCGATATTATGAAATACTCTGAAGTTGAAAAAATGAAATATGAATTTTTAGATGGTTTAAAAGAATTCTATGTATTTACAATTAAAAACCCTTGCAATAAAGAAGATTTTCCCGATAGAGTAAATAAGAGTTATTTTTGTGATGGAGAAAAAATTAATCATGATCAGGTTTATAGTCTTAATGGTAGAATTGTAATAGGCTTACTACATAAAGGTAGAAGCTGTAAAAAAGAAGAGATAGATTTTGTCAAAAGTCATCGAGTAACTGGAAGATTTTGTGAATTACGAAATAACACCCCTTTAGAAAATTTAGAAAAAGGAATGGGAGATATTTTTATTAAGCTTGCAAGATAATAATAATTAATTTGTTCAAGTTAGCATTCTAAGTTAAGCTGAATTT
>CACGET010000011.1:2500-25571 GCA_902572155.1 uncultured Pelagibacteraceae bacterium
ATTTTTTTAACAAAACTACTGGCCTAGTCCGCGTTCGCTCGCCACTACTAACGGAATCTCAATTGATTTCTTTTCCTCTGGTTACTTAGATGTTTCAGTTCTCCAGGTTGTCTCTTTAAACCTATGTATTCAGTTTAAAGTACCACATAAAGTGGTGGGTTTCCCCATTCGGAAATTTTCGGATCAAAACTTACATACAGCTCCCCGAAACTTATCGCAGTATATCACGTCCTTCATCGGCTTTCAGTGCCAAGGCATCCACTACACGCCCTTAAACGCTTGATTTATGCACAGAAAAAAATTCTGTGTTGAATCAAATTTTTTATTTAGAACATTAGCTAATAAAATTACTAATGTTCGGATATAGATATTGATATTAATTATTATTTTTATTCACGATTTATACAACTAAGTGTTTTGGTGGAGGATAGCGGGATCGAACCGCTGACCTCCTGAATGCAAATCAGGCGCTCTCCCAGCTGAGCTAATCCCCCATGATCTTTTATTGGTGGGCCGAGAAAGACTCGAACTTTCGACCCCACCCTTATCAAGGGTGTGCTCTAACCAACTGAGCTACCGGCCCCCATGCAAGAGAAACACTACTTTAAGAAGAGAAATGAGGACGGTCAACATTACCTATGTATATTATTTAGAACGAAATTTTATTTTCATTCATCCTTAGAAAGGAGGTAATCCAGCCGCAGGTTCCCCTACGGCTACCTTGTTACGACTTCACCCCAGTCGCTGACTATACCGTGGTCAAGGGTTTAAAACCTTGCCTTAAGGTAGAACCAACTCCCATGGTGTGACGGGCGGTGTGTACAAGACCCGGGAACGCATTCACCGTGGCACGCTGATCCACGATTACTAGTAATTCCAGCTTCATGCACTCGAGTTGCAGAGTGCAATCCGAACTGAGGTATCTTTTAGGGATTTGCTTAACTTCGCAGTTTTGCTTCCTGTTGTAGATACCATTGTAGCACGTGTGTAGCCCAACACGTAAGGGCCATGAGGACTTGACGTCATCCCCACCTTCCTCCAGCTTATCACTGGCAGTTCTTTCAGAGTGCCCAACTTAATGATGGCAACTAAAAGTGAGGGTTGCGCTCGTTGCGGGACTTAACCCAACATCTCACGACACGAGCTGACGACAGCCATGCAGCACCTGTGTTTCGTCCGGCCGAACCGAAAACTCTAATCTCTTAGAGTCGCGACGAACATGTCAAGTGTTGGTAAGGTTCTGCGCGTATCTTCGAATTAAACCACATGCTCCACTACTTGTGCGGGTCCCCGTCAATTCATTTGAGTTTTAACCTTGCGGTCGTACTCCCCAGGCGGTGTGTTTATCGCTTTCGCTGCGACACTGAAAATAAATTTCCAACGTCTAACACACATCGTTTACGGCATGGACTACGAGGGTATCTAATCCTCTTCGCTACCCATGCTTTCGTTCCTCAGTGTCAGTAATGATCCAGAAAGCTGCCTTCGCAATTGGTATTCTTTCTAATATCTACGAATTTCACCTCTACACTAGAAATTCTGCTTTCCTCTATCATACTCTAGCTGAAAAGTTTTGATGGCAGTTCCAGAGTTAAGCTCTGGGATTTCACCACCAACTTTTTCAACCACCTACGAACTCTTTAAGCCCAGTAATTCCGAACTACGCTAGGTCCCTTCGTATTACCGCGGCTGCTGGCACGAAGTTAGCCGGACCTTCTTATTCGGGTACAGTCATTTTCTTCCCCGACGAAAGAGCTTTACAACCCAAGGGCCTTCTTCACTCACGCGGCATCGCTGCATCAGAGTTTCCTCCATTGTGCAAGATTCCCCACTGCTGCCTCCCGTAGGAGTTTGGGCCGTGTCTCAGTCCCAATGTGGCTGATCATCCTCTCAAATCAGCTATTGATCACAGTCTTGGTAGGCCATTACCCCACCAACAAACTAATCAAGTGCAGGCTCATCCAATGGTGCATAAAGCTTTCTCCGTAAAGACTTATCCGGTATTAGCACAAGTTTCCTCGTGTTATTCCAGGCCAAAGGGCAGATACCTACATGTTACTCACCCGTCTGCCACTAAGTATTGCTACTTCGTTCGACTTGCATGTGTTAGGCGTGCCGCCAGCGTACGTTCTGAGCCATGATCAAACTCTCAAGTTTAAAAACGGCGCACACTAGCTTCTATATAAATTCTAAGAATAAAATTTATATAATTTTGAAGTGTGTACGACAAATTTTGGTAACCTTAACCGTCCACACTTCTCTTCTTAAATTTTTTACTTTTAAAACAGCTAATTGAGCAAAAAGCTCAATAATCCTCGCTTATTTATTGTATTAACAATAATTTTTTGAGAAAGTTCGTTGCTTATAGGCTAAAATTTTAGGAAATCAAGCTTTTAAGATTAAAAAAAAGTTTATAAAAACAAGATTTTATAGGGTTTTTTTTGATTTTATCTCTTAGCTAATCTAATAATTATCTCTTAAATATTTTTAATGCTAGAAAAAATTTCAAAAATATCAAAGCAAAATAATGGGTTTATTGGATTAATTATAATTTTAATTATGACAACAATTTTAATAGCTTTATTTAATTATTATAAAACAATAAATGAACAGAATTTTAATAGTTTGATTAACAACATCTATTTAAAAAAAACTATAAACCATATTTTTAATAACTTAGAACCAAAATATAAAAGAATTACTCATAAAATTAAATCTGGAGAAACTTTTGATAAAATTTTAAATCTTTACTTCATTGATGATGAAGAAATTAAGCAAATAAAGAAACATTTATCAAAAAAAATAGATATTAATAAGCTTAATACAAGACAAATTATTAAATTTAATGTGGATCAATCAAATAATAGGATTAAAGAATTTATATTTCAAGTTTCAAATACTGAAAAAATATACCTTAAAAAAAATATAAATAATCTTTTTAATCAAGAAACCTTAATTTTAAAATTAGATAAAGAAATAATATATAAAGAAAATATAATTACCCAAAGTTTATATAAATCTGCCTCTGAAGAAAAAATCCCAGCCAACATTATAATAGAATTTGCAAGAATTTATGGTTTTCAGGTTGACTTTCAAAGAGATATAAGACCAAAAGATAAGTTTCAAATAATGTATGAGGCATTTTTAGATGAAAATAAAAAATTAATTGAAACTGGAGAAATTCTTTTTGCTAATTTAAAATTGAGTGGTCAAGATAACTCGTTATATTATTTCGATAAAAAAGGAAGCGTAGGTCATTATGATAGAAATGGCAAAAGTATTCAAAAAGCATTAATGAAAACACCCATTAATGGTGCCAGATTATCTTCATCATTTGGAATTAGAAAACATCCCATAGATGGATTTAATAAAATGCATAGAGGAACTGATTTTGCAGCCCCAATGGGAACACCTATAATGGCTTCAGGTGACGGAATAATAAAAAAGATTGGCTGGTGTGGTGGTGGTGGTAATTGCATAAAGATAAAACATAACTCAACATATCAAACAGTTTATGCACATATGTCAAAATTCGCTAGAGGAATGAAAAATGGAGTGAGAGTAAAGCAAGGACAAACTATAGGTTATGTGGGGTCTACTGGAAAATCAACCGGTCCTCATTTACATTATGAAGTTATTGTTAACGGAAAAAGAGTTAATTCTCAAAAATTAAAATTGCCATCAGGTAAAATTTTAAAAAATGAGGAAAGAAAGTTATTTGAAACTAATAAAATTAGAATAGATGTAGTTAAATCTGAAAAAATTTTAAATTTTAACTGATAAGTTAATATAATCTTACAAAACTGTTTTAGTGTCAATTAATGACTCTTTATCTTTTGATGGATTATCATCAATAATATCACTTGAATTAGTTTTTTCAGTAGAAGATAATTTAATTTCAACATCTTTATTATCTATAAATTTCGTTTTTTTATAATTTTCTTGTTCTTTTAAAATTCGAGTAAAATGATCTGCGTGCTGGAAATAGTTCTCTGATAAAATCTTATCCCCATTAGAGGAAGCCTCTCTTGCTAAATCGTTATATTTATCAATTAACTTAGAGGCATTATGATTATTTCTTCCAGGAACCTTTCTTTTAAAGTTTTCATTATTAGAGAAATTAGATCCATACTTGGGTCTATCGCCATTACTTTTGTAAATTCTGTCGTTTCTTCGAAAATTATTTCTTCTCACATTGTTTCTAAAAGTTACCATAAATTTTATTATTTATATTTTAGTACTCACAATACATCGATCAACCTTTGCAAAATCTTTTAAAATACTATTTATATAAAAACCTTCTTTTTTTAATAAATTAATTGTTCTATTTTTTTGATCAAACCCTACTTCTAAAATAAATTTACCATTTTTTTTTATCAGATCAGATGATTTTTTTATTACCTTTCTAATTTCTGATAATCCATCTAATCCACCACAGAGAGCTAACTTAGGCTCATAATTAATTACATCCTTATCCAGATATTTCAATTTATATTTATTAATATAAGGAGGATTTGATAGAATTAAATCATATTTGCCTAAATCAAATTTGTCAACATCTGATTTATAGAATTTAACCCTAGCATCTACTTTAAGGTTATTTGCATTTATTTTACTTATATTTAAACAATTTTTACTAATATCAATTCCTGTTCCAAAAAAATTTTTTTTTTCCTTTAAAATTGATAAAAGAATACACCCAGATCCAACACCAATATCTAAAACATTGATTTTATTTTTATTTTTTGTAATTTTAAGTGCTTCCTCTATCAAAGTTTCTGTGTCTGGTCTCGGTATTAAAGTATCTTTGCTAACATAAAACTCATATTTCCAAAAATACTTTTTATTAATCAAATAAGCAATTGGCTTTCTATTCGAACGTTCTCTAATTAATTCATTGAAATTTCTTAATTTTTCTAATTTCAATTCTTCATCATAATTTAAAATAATATATTTCTTATTTTTGCCAATAACTTTCATCATTAGAAGTTCAGAATCGAGCTGTGCAGTGCTAATAAATCTATTTTTCAGAATTTTAGTACCTTCTAAAATTGCAGATTGAATGTTCATCATCTTAGGTTATTCAAGCTCTCTTCTTGTGCTTGCAATGTTAATGATTCTATCATTTCATCGAAGGCTTCTCCTTCTAAAAATTCCTCTAATCGATGAAGAGTTAAATTAATTCTATGGTCAGTAACTCTTCCTTGAGGAAAATTATACGTTCTTATTCTTTCAGATCTATCACCTGTTCCAATTTTAGTCTTTCTATCTTTAGATCTTTCTTGATCAATTCTAGATCTTTCTAATTCATATAATCTCGCTCTTAAAATTTTCATGCCTTTAGATTTATTTTTATGTTGAGACTTTTCATCTTGTTGGGAGACAGATAGGCCTGAAGGTATATGAGTTATTCTCACTGCGCTGTCCGTTGTATTTACAGATTGCCCACCTGGTCCACCAGCTCTAAAAACATCAATTCTTAAATCAGTATCGTTTATTTTAAGATCAACCTCCTCTGCTTCTGGCAATACTGCAACAGTTGCTGCAGAGGTATGTACGCGCCCTTGAGTTTCTGTATCAGGCACTCTTTGTACTCTATGAACTCCACTTTCATATTTTAAAGTCGAATAAATGTTAGTGCCTTTGATAGATGCTATTACTTCCTTTAAACCTCCAGCGTCACTTCTAGAAATAGATATCAACTCTAGGCTCCATTTTTTTTTATGACTTACTTTTTCATACATTTTAAAAAGATCAGATGCAAATAAGCTTGCTTCTAAACCTCCAGTTCCAGCCCTAATCTCTATAATGGCATTTTTTTTATCTGCTTCGTCTTTTGGTAGTAAAAATATTTTTAATTTCTTTTCATCTATTTCATGTTTTGATTCTAATTCAACTAATTCTATCTCAGCCATTTTTTTAAGTTCTTCATCTGCTGAATTATCATTTAAAATTTTTTGTAATTCTTTTTTATCTTGCTCAAAAGAAATATAACTTTTAGCTGTTCCTATAATTTCATTTACATCTGAATATTCTTTAGATTTTTCAGCAAATAGTTTCTTGTCAATTTCACCAGATGATAAATCTTTTTCTAAGTTGGAATGTTTAGATATAAGCTCTTCAATAGTTTTTGGTGGAATCATATTTTCTTTTCTAGTTCAAATGCTTTTTTTTCAACTTCAAGAACAACTTTATCAATAATATCCTTCGTAAGAACTTTTTCATTTTGCACCCCAGATAAATAAAGCATATTATTTCCTTTGCCTCCGCCTGTAATTCCTATATCGGTCATAGCCGCTTCTCCTGGACCATTAACAACACATCCAATTATAGATAAAGTAATTGGTGTTTTTATGTGAGATAACTTTTTCTCTAAAATTTTAACTGTATCTATTACTTGAAATGCTTGCCTTGCACATGATGGGCAAGATATGATTTTCACACCTCTATTTCTAAGATTTAAAGATTTTAGTATCTCGTTTCCTATTTTAATCTCTTTAACAGGATCATCAGATAATGAAATCCTTATTGTATCGCCAATTCCATCCATCAAAAGGGATCCGATGCCTATTGAAGACTTAATGCTACCTGTTATAAAGCTTCCAGCTTCTGTAATTCCAAGATGTAACGGATAATCGCATACTTTTGATAATTTTCTATAGGCAGCAATAGAAAGGAAAACGTCTGAAGATTTTACACTTATCTTAAAATTGAAAAAATCTTTGTCTTCTAACATCTTTATATTTCTCAAAGCACTCTCCACCAGTGCTTCTGGACAAGGTTCTTTATATTTTTCTAAAATATCTTTTTCCAATGAGCCCGAATTTACTCCTATTCTAATTGAACAATCATTATTTTTAGCGGCATTAAGAACTTCATATATTTTTGATTTATCGCCAATATTTCCAGGATTTATCCTTAAACATTTAGCACCATTATCTGCAGCTTCAATTGCTCTTTTGTAATGGAAATGAATATCTGCGACAACTGGAATAGATACATGTTTTACTATTTCTCTCAATGCAAAGGTAGAGTCCTTATCTGGACATGAAACTCTCACTATATCTGCACCCTCTTCAGTTATAGCATTAATTTGTTTGATTGTTGCCTTTTGATCTGTGGTTAAAGTATTTGTCATCGACTGAACAGATATTGGATTATCTCCCCCAATTTTTACTTTACCAACATTAATAACTTTTGTTTTTCTTCTTTTGATATCTCTAAATGGTCTAACGCTCATTAAATTAATCTAATTTAAATTCTTTATGCAAAACTCCTACAGCTTTTTTTACACTGTTCGATGAGATTAAGACAGAAATTTTAATTTCAGAGGTAGAAATTACTAAAATATTAATTTTTTTTGATGCTAAAGACTGAAACATTCTATAAGTTATTCCTGGGGATGTAATCATCCCCACTCCAATTATAGAAACTTTCGAAACATTCTTGTCAAATGATAACTTTTTATAAGATATCTTTTTATTTTGTTTAATTAATTTTTCTGTTTTCTTTAAATCGTCAGCTTTAATTGTAAAAGTAAGGTCAGTATCTTGTCCATTTTGAGAAATATTTTGAACAACCATGTCAACGTTAATTAAATTTTTAGACAAAGGTTTAAAAATTGAGGCCGCAACACCTGGTTTATCCTTTACTCCTACGATTGTTATCTTGGCATCGTTTTTGGTTGAAGAAATTCCAGTAATAATTTGGTCACTACAAGTTTTTTTTGAGTCTGATATTAAAGTTCCTGGCTTAGATATAAATGAGGATTTAACTTCTATATTGATATTATTTAGTTTAGCATCCTGTACTGAAGTTGGTTGCATAACTTTAGATCCTAAAGATGCCATTTCTAACATTTCATCATAAAAAATTTTGGTAATCTTTTTTGCTTTTTTGTATTGTCTTGGATCAGTTGTAAAAACCCCTTCTACGTCTGTATAAATTATACACTCATCTGCTTTAATAAATTTTGCTATCATAATAGCTGTGGCATCAGATCCACTTCTTCCTATTGTTGTTAATCTAAATTTGCTATTGATACCCTGAAAACCAGTTATAATTGGTATACCTCCACTTTTTAAATAATTATTTAATTCTTTAATAGCAATTTTTTTGATTCTTGAACTAGAATAAGGTCCTTCAGTTTGAATAGGTAATTGCCATGACATCCAAGACCTAGACTTAAATCCAATATGATTTAGTCTTCCTGCAATTAATGCACATGAAGCTTGCTCCCCTGTAGACACCAATGCATCGTACTCAGCTTTATCAAAATTATTGCTAATTAACCTAGATTTTTTTACTAGCTCGTTTGTCACGCCACTCATTGCTGATGAAATCACTATTACTCTTCTTTTTTTCTTCTTATACGAGGCAATAATTTTACAGACCTTTTTAATCCTTTCGATATTTCCAACAGATGTTCCACCAAATTTTAATACAACAGTTTTCATTAATCTTATTTAATAATTATAATTTAATTAATAATTGATAAAATACATCTTAATTGCTATGTCAACTAATTATCTATCATGAGTAGCGTAAATAAAAAAGAAATAGAAAAATTTTCGAAAATGGCCACTGAATGGTGGGATCCAAATGGTAAGTTTAAACCTCTTCATAAATTTAATCCTATACGTATAAAATATATAAAAGAAAATATTATAAGTAATTTTAATTTGAAAAATAAAGAAAAACCGTTAAATAAAATTGAAATTCTAGATATCGGTTGTGGTGGTGGACTATTATCTGAACCAATGTGTAGAATGGGAGCAAGTGTAACTGGGATTGATGCTTCTTTAACAAATATAAAAGTTGCCCAACTTCATGCTAAAACGAATAAACTTAATATTAAATATTTTGCTTCTCCACCAGAAAATCTAAAGATAAAAAAAAAATTTGATGTCATCTTAAATATGGAGATTGTGGAACATGTTGAAGATATTAATTTTTTTCTTGAATCATGTTCGAAACTTTTGAAAAAAAATGGTTTAATGTTTGTGGCTACTTTAAATAAAACTTTAAAAAGCTATATTTTTGCAATTGTAGGAGCTGAATATATAATGAGATGGTTGCCTATAGGAACTCATGAATGGGAAAAATTTGTTAAACCTGTGGATCTTGAGCGTATATTAAAAAAAAATAATTTAAGATTGATTAAACTTGATGGAATGAATTTTAATATTTTAAGTGATGAATGGAGCATTTCAAGAGATACATCTGTAAATTATATAACAAAATTTAAAAAAAACTAATTATCTTTGTCTTTTAACCATGGTACCACTTGCGTATCTATACCTTCCTCTTTTAATTCCTGAATATCTTTTTTTGTAGCTTTACCATAAATGCCATTGATATTTTTTTTTTTATCATAATGTATAGACCTAGCTTCAAAAGCAAAATTATTTCCCACATATTTAAAATTGTCTTTAATAAATTTTTGATAATTTTTAATAGTTTTTTTAATATTCTTAAGTTCTATTAAATTAGAATTATCTTTTAATTTACTTTTGCTATTAATTAATTTTGGAGCCATCAGACTTTTTGTAACTTTTGGTGAATGGCAATAATGGCAAATTAATAAATTTTTTTTTTTTAATTTTTCAAATTCTTTTGATGACGCAAACCAACTATCAAACGTTTCATTACAGTTGCAACATTCTAGTCTATACTTAATCATACATGATAAATAATAAGTAATTATGAATTTTCAATATTTATCAACTTCTATAATCAGCATTAATTTTGATATATTCTTTGGTAAAATCCATGGTATAAACAGTAAATTTTTTTGAACCAGTAAATATCTCTACAGATATATCTATATTTTCTTTTTTCATGTAATTTGCAACTTCGCTTTCCTCGTAAGATTCACTCAATTTACCATTTTGTATAATTGTATATTTTCCAATTTTAATGATTAATTTTTTTAAATTAATGTTGGGTCCAGCCTTACCAATTGCCATAATAATTCTTCCCCAATTTGGGTCTTCTCCTGCAATTGCAGTTTTCACTAAAGGAGAATTAGCTATCGAGAAACCAATTTTTTTTGCATCATCAACTGTTTTACAACTTTTTATAAATAAACTGATAAATTTAGTGGCTCCTTCACCATCAGACACTACTCTTTTGGCTAAATTTAAAAGAACATTATTTAAGGCTTTATCAAAACTTTTTAGTTTCTTGTCATTTATACTTTTTACTTTGGCATGTTTTGATATTCTTGTTGAAAAAATTGAAACCATATCATTAGTGCTAGTGTCACTATCACAAGTAATAGAATTAAAAGTAGTCTCTATATTCTTTTTAAGCAATTTATGTAATATTTCGTTAGATATATTTGCGTCAGTAAAAATGTAAGCCAGCGTTGTAGCCATATTTGGGTGTATCATACCTGACCCCTTTGCAATTCCATAAATTTTAATTTTGTCTTTTCCTATTTTGCACTCTTCCATCGCTAACTTAGGTTTTTTATCAGTGGTCATTATTGCAAGCGCAGCCTTCATCCAAACAAATTTATTTTGAGTGTATTGAATCTTTTTAATTAAATTGGGTATTTGATTGACAATTTCATTAGAGGGAAATTTCTCTCCAATGGTGCCTGTACATCCAAATATAATTTCTTTTGAATTAATTTTTTTTGGAATATCTTCATCTTCTTTTTGTTTTTCAGTCAAATCTCTTGACACTAAATCAGCTATAATTTGTAAACTCTGATAACCTTGTTTTCCAGTAAAGGCATTTGCATTTCTAGAATTTACTACAAGAGAATATACTTTTTTACTTTTTTGATTTAAATTCCATTTAATATTTTCAGAGATTATTTTTGATTGTGTGTATACTGAAGCATAATTTGCTCCCTCTCTAAAATAAAACATTGCAATATCATCTCTTTTATCATTATATAAGTTTGCGCTAGCGACCGATATAGACATGCCCTCTATGTGGTCTAAGTCTTGAAAATCAATCATTCTGGTCTTTTTCGATTTTGAAGATAAAAAATTTGTTAAATTAATGCCCATAGTATTTAATTTATTTATTTAATACATATATTAAACATTATAAGTAAAGAATAAATCAAATAAATGTTTAATCCAATTAATTTAATTTCACGTTTAATTAAATCTAGTAATCAAAAAGAACTAGATAGAATTAAAAAAATTGTAAATAAAATAAATAGCTTAGAAAATCAAACAAGGAAATTAAAAGATGTTGATTTTCCAAGAAAAACACAAGAATTTAAAAATCAACTTAAAGAAGGAAAAAGTTTAAATGAAATTCTACCAGAGGCATTTGCTCTAGTTAGGGAAGCTTCTTACAGAACTCGAGCAGAAAGGCATTACGATGTTCAACTTATTGGAGGAATTGTATTGCACGAAGGTAAAATCGCAGAAATGAGAACAGGGGAAGGAAAAACTTTAACTATAGTTCTATCAGCTTATCTTAATGCATTATTGGAACATGGAGTACATATTGTGACTGTAAACGATTATTTAGCAAAAAGAGATTCACTAGAAATGGGTCAAATTTATAGTTTTTTAGGTGTTACATCAGGCTATATTAACAATGATCAAAATGATGACGTAAGAAAACAAAATTATAGTTATGATATAACTTATGCAACTAATAGTGAATTGGGTTTTGATTACTTGAGAGATAACATGAAGTATTCAAAAGAAGAATTAGTTCAAAGAAAACATTATTTTTCTATTGTTGACGAAATAGACTCTTGTTTAATTGATGAGGCAAGAACACCTTTGGTTATATCTGGTGCTGCAGAGGATAAGACTGAACAGTATCAGGCAATCGATAAACTAACGAAACTATTAAGTAAAAATGATTATGAAATTGATGAGAAAGATAAAAATATTCTTTTAACAAATGATGGAATTAACAATGTTGAAAAAATTTTCTCTAATGCTGGAATTTTAAAAAATGATAACTTTTATGATCCTGAAAATTTACATTTAGTCCATCATGTTAATCAGGCATTAAGAGCTCATTATTTATTTGAAAAAGGGAAAGACTATATCATTCAAGATGGGAATTTAAAAATTATAGATGAGTTAACAGGTAGAATTTTAGAAGGAAGAAGATTTGGTGATGGGTTACACCAAGCTCTTGAAGCCAAAGAAAAATTAAATATACAGCTCGAAAATCAAACTTTAGCATCAATTACTTATCAAAATTACTTTAAGCTTTACCAAAAAATATCAGGGTGCACAGGAACTGCAGCTACAGAGTCTCAAGAATTTTTCGAAATATATGAATTGCCTGTGGTTGTTATTCCAACTAATAAAAAAATGATTAGACAGGATTATAATGATCAAATTTTTAGAACAGAGGAGGAAAAAAATAACGCTATTGTTCAAAAAGTTTCTGAGTGCAACTCAACTGGTCAACCACTTTTAATTTTTACCTCTAGCATAAATAAATCTGAAATTTACTCAGAACTTTTACGAAAAACTAAAATAAAACATATTGTTTTAAATGCGAAAAATCATGAAAATGAAGCTGAAATCATTGCAAACGCAGGGAAAAGAGGCTCGGTTATAATTACAACAAGTATTTCGGGTCGTGGAGTTGATATTCAACTAGGAGGAAAAAAAAATTCAAATTCTAATCAGGATCAAATAAATAATAAAGAAACAATTAAATCACTAGGTGGATTATTCGTAATAGGAACTGAAAGAATGGAGTCTAGAAGAGTAGATAATCAAGCAAGAGGAAGAGCTGGGCGTCAGGGAGATGAAGGTAGCTCTATTTTTTATGTAAGTTTAGAAGATGATTTAATGAGAATCTTTGGGTCTGAGTCAATGACTGCTATGCTTGAAAAACTTGGTCTTAAAGACGGCGAAAGTATAGATCACCCATGGATAAATAAAGCTTTGGAAAGGGCACAGCAGAAAGTTGAAGCAAGAAATTTTGATATAAGAAAAACATTAATTAAATTTGATAATGTTTTAAATGATCAGAGACATGTAATATTTTCTCAAAGAAAAAATGCAATGGATAGTAATAAAATTTTCGAATATTCAAATGAATTCATAAAAGAAATTATTGATTATCTTATAAATTTAAAAATAAAAAATATATCTAATCCAAATAATAAAGAATTTGAAAATCGAGTAAAATCAATTATGGGTAATAGTTTTAATAATGATGAAATTATTGATTTACTAAACTTGCAGGACAAAGAGTTTAAAACACTAATACTTGAAAAATTTAATAATTCCAGAAACCAAAGAGTTGAACAGCTTAGTGAAACAAATGCACAGGAATTAGAAAAAAGAATTTTTCTTCAAACTATTGATTTAAATTGGAAATCACATATTCAATATTTAGAACAATTAAGACAAGTAATAGGTCTTAGATCTTATGGACAAAGAGATCCTTTAATTGAATATAAAAAAGAGGCATTTGAATTATTTAGTAGTTTGTTAAATAAGTTAAAGTTTGATTATATAAATATTCTTATGAATCTAAAGGTAGTTAAAGAAACTGAACAAAACAACAAGCCTGAAAAACCACCTATAATAAATCCTGCATTTTTAGGAAAAAAAATGAGTAGAAATGAACCATGTTTCTGTGGTTCTGGAAAGAAATATAAGCGATGCTGTGGTGCGCTATAGAATATATCAAGAAATAAACAAATATAAAATTGTGGAGATAAGGCCTAAGATTATAGCAGATAATATAATTTGATTTGATTTCAAAATTTTGTGAACTTTACTAGTTTTAGTTGTCAAACTACTTAGGTTATCTTTATCACTTACAAATCCTCGATCCCTTCCAATTTTAAGAAATTTTTCTTTTCTCTCGTTAATAATTTCCTCAGAAGATTTTTGAAAAAAACTTTTTAAGTTTCTAACTAAAGACTCTTTTACATTTTTTAAAATCAAATCTCTATCTCTGTGTGCTCCACCTATAGGCTCAATAATTATTTCATCTATAACTTTTAATTCTAGCAAATCTTTTGCTGACAATTTCATTGCTTTTGCAGCATCAAGCATTTTTTTAGGATCGCGCCATAATATTGTTGCACATCCTTCGGGTGATATTACAGAATAAATTGCATTTTCTAACATAATTACCTTATTAGATGAGGCTAATGCTATGGCACCGCCAGACCCTCCTTCTCCAATGATTACGGCTAGTGTTGGAACTTTTAGTTCCATGCAACATTCTATAGACTTGGCAATTGCTTCAGCTTGACCTCTTTCTTCAGCTCCGACTCCTGGGTAAGCACCAGGTGTATCAATGAATGATATAATAGGAATATTAAATTTATTTGCCAATTTCATTAATCTGATAGTTTTTCTATAACCTTCAGGTCTCATCATCCCAAAATTTCTGTCCATTCTAGACTCAAGATCTTCACCTTTTTCCTGACCTATAACTAAAACTGAAATTCCATTAAATTTAGCAAAACCTGTTAAAACAGATCTGTCCTCACCATAATATCGATCCCCTGACAATGAAATAAAATCATTAAATAAATTATCTATAAAAAATTTGGCCTTTGGTCTATCCTCGTGCCTAGCCACCATAGTTGTTTGCCATGGATCAAGTTTTGAGTAAATATCTTTTAATTTTTTATCAATTTCCTCCTGAGTAATAGAAATTTTATGAGTATCCACTTCAGATAAGCCATCTTGGTTATATGGATCCTTCAATTTTTCTATTTCTGTCTCAAGTTTTTCTACTTCTTTCTCAAAATTTAGATAATTCTTCATATAAATTTCTTTATAAACTAAAATTAGTCAATAAAATGACATATTAAATATTAATGAAAAAAAAAGAAAAATTCATAAAAATACACAATTTATCAGTATCTAATGTGCTTTTAAATTTTGTAAATAATGAATTATTGCCAGGAACAAGTATTTCAAGAAATAGATTTTGGAAAGGATTGAGCAAAACTTTACATGATTTATCATCTAAAAATAAAACGATTTTAGAAACAAGGGAAAAAATACAAAAATCAATAGACTCTTTTCATCTTCAAAGAAAAGGTAAAAAATTTAATTTCAATGAATACAAAAATTATCTAAAAAAGATTGATTATATTAAAAAAGTAGGACCAGATTTTAAAATTCAAACTAAAAATGTTGATAAAGAGATTTCAAGTATTTGTGGTCCACAATTAGTTTGTCCTGTCTCTAATGCTAGATTTTTGTTAAATGCAGCTAATGCAAGATGGGTCAGTCTATATGATAGTCTATATGGTTCAAATATTATTCCCGAAATTAAAGGTGCACTAAAAGGCAAAACATATAATCCAATAAGAGGAAAAAAGGTTATTGAATACGCTAAAAATCTTTTAGACAAATATATTCCTATTAAGAATATAAGTTGGAATAATCTAAACGTGGTTCCAAACATAGTAAATGGTAGTTTAAATATAGAATTAAAACATAAAGAGCAATTAGTTGGTTTTAAAAAAAATAAAGCTAAATTATCTTCTCTTTTGTTTAAGAATAACAATCTTCATATAGATATATTGTTTGATCATAATGAAAAACTAGAAAAAAATAATCCTGAAGGTAATCAAGATCCTTTAAAAATACATGATGTAATAATGGAGTCAGCAATTTCAACAATTTGTGATCATGAGGATAGTGTAGCAGCAGTAGATGCAGAAGATAAAGTTATTGGGTACAGAAATTGGTTACTTTTAATGAAAGGTAGTTTAAGTGCAAAATTTTCTAAAAAAGGAAAAGTGATAACAAGAAAGTTAAATTCAGATAGAAAATATCAATCTATTAAAAATAAACAAATAAAATTACATGGTAGATCATTACTATTGAATAGAAATGTTGGTCATCTAATGACAAATCATGCAATTCTTTTAAAAGATGGTTCAGAATGCCCAGAGGGAATTTTAGATGCATTTATAACATCTGCAGCCTGTCTTCATGATTTTAAAAAAAAAGGTAACTCAAGGACAAATTCTATTTATATTGTAAAGCCAAAAATGCACGGACCAGAAGAATGTGAATTCACTAATCAGATTTTTGAAAGGGTTGAAAATGTTTTAAGATTAAAACGCAATCAAATCTTATGTGGAATAATGGATGAGGAGAGAAAAACTTCAGTTAATCTTAAAGAATGCATAAGAGTTTTAAAAAAAAGAGTATTTTTTGTTAATACAGGATTTTTAGATAGAACAGGTGATGAAATTCATACATCGATGGAAACTGGTCCGATGGTATTAAAAGGAGACATGAAATCATCCAAATGGATAAAAGCTTATGAAAATAACAATGTAGACGTCGGTTTAAAATGTGGCTTTTCGGGTAAAGCTCAGATTGGTAAAGGTATGTGGGCTATGCCAGATCTATTGAAGGAGATGATGAGTCAAAAGATTTCGCACCCTCTATCAGGAGCTAATTGTGCATGGGTTCCATCACCGACGGCAGCATCATTGCATGCATTACATTATCATGAGGTAGATGTTTTTTCTTTACATAAAAAAATTAAAAGAAGAAAATCTGCTGATCTAAATCATCTACTAACTATACCAATTGAATATAATCCTAGCTGGTCAAAAGAAATCATCGAAAGGGAATTAAAAAATAATTGTCAAGGAATTTTAGGTTACGTTGTAAGATGGATTGATCAATCTGTTGGATGCTCCAAAGTTCTTGATATTAATGGTATAGGATTAATGGAAGATAGAGCAACTTGCAGAATTAGTAGTCAACTAATAGCTAATTGGCTCCATCATGGTGTATGTAGTAAAAAACAGGTTATGGAAATCATGAAAAAGATGGCAAAGATTGTTGATTATCAAAATCTTAAGGATCACGGTATGAAGGATCAAGATCCATATCAACCAATGGCTCCTCATTTTGAAAAATCTGTAGCTTTTAAAGCAGCGTGTGATCTAGTTTTTCACGGTAAATATCAACCCTCAGGATATACTGAGCCTCTATTACACTTCAATAGACTTATAAAAAAATCAGCCCTACTCTGACTTTAAGCCAGTTCTATTTTTGAAGGCAGAAAACAAAGTGCCATCATCTAAACTTTCAATTTCACCTCCAACAGGTAATCCTTGAGCTAATTTTGTAATTTTAACATTAATATTTTTTAAACTATCTTGAATGTAATAGGCTGTAGTTTGTCCTTCAACTGTAGCACTTGTTGCAAGTATTACTTCTTCAATATCTTCTTTTCTTGCTCTTTCTATGAGTGAATTTATTAAAAGATCCTCTTTTCTTTGCCCTACAGATGAAATAGTTCCACCTAAAATATGAAAATACCCCTTAAAAATATTGGAGTTTTCAATTGACCATTGATCAGCAATGTCCTCTACAACACAAATTTTTGAATATTTTTCATTTATGTTTTCACAATTAATACATCCATTTAAATTTGATTTTAAAGAACCACAAGAATTACATCTTATTACATTTTTATAAACCTGAGCTAAAGTATTAGCCATTGGTTTAACAAGTTCATCACGATTATTAATTAGCTTAAGAACAATTCTCTTAGCAGACTTTGGGCCTAAACCAGGAAGTTTAGATATTAATTTAATTAATTCCTCAATCTCGTTAATACTTTGCATTAATTATAATGGCCACTTAAAACCAGGTATTCCAAATCCACCTGTAGCTTTTGAAATTTCTTCAGCAGTCTTTTCTTTGAGCTGTGATTTGGCATTGTTGTGAGCTGCTATTATTAAATCTTCAATCATTGATTTTTGTTCTCTCATAATCTCATCTGATAATTGAATTTTTTGCATTTCTCCTTCACCATCAAGTGTAACCTTAATTGAATTTGATCCTGAAATACCCTCTGCTCTAATTTCTTTAATTTTTTTTTGGCTTTCCTTCATTTTAGCCTCGAGCTCTTTTGCTTTATCCAAAATTTTACTATAATCAGTCATTTTAATCCTTTTTTTTATTTATCTTTACATCCAGTAATTGGGCATCTGGAAATCTTTTAATTACAGTATTATAAATTTCTGAATTTTTAATACTTTTAAATAATTCATCTTGTTTATTTTTTTGCTTATCTTTTACCGATATTTCACCTTCTGATTTACTGAACGAGATTATCCATCTTTCATCTGTCCATTCAAAAAGTTTATGTGATAATTCTTTCACAAAATCTTTATCTAAATTGTCATTAAAAGATATCTCAATTCTATTTTGTTCAAATTTTACAAGATTTACATTGTGTTCTAATTCATATTTTAATTTGATTTCTTTTTTTTCTGAACAAGTCAAGATTAATTGATCAAATGAATGAATTAAATTTTTATTGTTAGTTTTTGTCTTACTTTCAATTTCTGGCTTATTTTTTTTTTCTTGAGAAATATTTTTAATTTGATCGACTATCTTAATAGATTTTTCAATATCCATCTCTTTTCTATTAATTATTTCGTTAGATCTACTATGATCAAGATCTTTTTTTACATTATCTATTTGCTTCATTGAGCTTAAATGCATCAGTCTTATTAAAAACATTTCAATAGAAAGGTGTTGATTTGAAACTATATCTAATTCCTCAAGAGATGAAATTGTAAATTGCCAAAATAGAATTAAAACGTCTGAATCAAGTTGATTGGATATATTTTTTATTTTTGTAAACTCTTCATCATTGAGAGAAAAATTTGTACTTTCTAAAGTTAGTGAATTTATATTTTTAAGATAATATAAAAGTTCTAAGAAATCATTTATAAATACTTTTGGCTCAACACCTTGATTATAAATTTTTCTATACACTTCAATCACTTTATTTTCTTCCCCTTTTAAAATTAATTCAAATAAATCAATTAGTTGTGACTTGTCAAAATAACCAAAAATTTTTTGAGCATTAACTAAATCTAATTCCATATTTTCTTCTAAACTTAACAAACCTCTATCTAATAAGGATAAAGCATCTCTGACGGACCCTTCTGAAATTTTAGTAATAAGTTTTAAAGCTTCATCAGAAACTTTGCCATTTTCTTTATCCTTTATCTTTTTTATGAATTCAAATAATTCTGATGATTTAATTCTTGATAGATCAAATCTTTGACACCTTGATACGACAGTAATTGGAATCTTTTTTATTTCTGTAGTAGCAAAAATAAATTTAAGATATTCGGGTGGCTCCTCTAATGTTTTTAATAAGGCATTGAATGCTTGCTTACTTAACATGTGAACTTCATCAATTATAAATATTTTATATTTTGAGGAAGTTGGTCTATATCTTGAAAATTCAATTAAATCTCTAACATCATCTACTCCTGTCTTGCTTGCTGCATCCATCTCCAAAACATCTATATGATTAGAATTAGCAATAGCATCACAGTTGTCACATTTAGCTTTACACTTATTTTCAATTCCATTTGAACAATTAAGAAATTTTGCAACTATTCTTGCAATTGTCGTTTTACCAATTCCTCTTATTCCTGTGAATAAATATGCATTTGGTATTTTATCCGCTTTTATAGAATTTGTTATAGTCTCAACAACCACGTCTTGACCAATAAGATCATCAAAAGTTTGTGGTCTATATTTTAAAGCTAATACTTTAGAGTTATTATTCATATTAATTGTGTTAGGAGACTAGAACCTGAATAACTGTCTCTACGATTGCTTCTGTTAAGATCTGATCGGATTCAAGCAGCATCCACCTCTAGCCTCCAAAAACATTATAACAGCTATGATTTCTAATCCACAAGAAAAGATTAATTTTTTTTTTCTCTTAACTTATCAGCCTCAAAAACACCTAGAACGTGAAAATCCTCACAATGAAGACCTAATTCTTTTAATGATTTTTGTACTTTTGGATCCTCAATATGTCCATCTAAATCACATAAGAAAAAATAGGAGTCGAATGAATTTTTTTCAGGATAACTCTGTAGCTTAGTAAGATTAACACCATTAATAGCAAAACCGCCTAAAGATTGATAAAGTGCAGCAGGTTTACTTTTAAGTTTAAATAAAAAAGATGTAATATAATTTTTTTTTCCAAATTTAGGTTGTAAGATATTTTTTCCCATAACCAAAAATCGAGTCAGATTGCCTTTTTCATTTTCAATATTTTTTTTAATTACTTTCAATCCATAAATGTCAGCACATAAAGATGATGCTATTGCAGCTTGACTCAAATTCTTTTTTTTTGAAATCATTTCAGCAGATCCAGCTGTATCAGCTCTTATATGCTCAACCATATTATTTTTTTTTATAAATTTAGAGCACTGCGATAAACCTTGAGCATGAGAATAAACTTCTTTTATGTCACTTAATTTCGCATCTATTTGACCTAAAAGATTGTGTTCTATTTTTTGAAAATGCTCAAGGTATATATTAAGCCTATGTTTAAAGATTAAATATTCAATACCAATATTCCCAGTAATTCTATTAGACTCAGGTATAATTATTCTAGACTCTTGTTCAGAAATAGCTTTATTGAAACATTCATCAAAAGTTTTACAAGGTAATATTTTTGCATCAGAGTCAACTGACAGGGCCGCTAAGTGAGAGTAGGCTCCATAAGTACCTTGAAAGTAAATTTTTCTCATTGAACTTTATATTACATAATTTTTTTTATAGCTAGATAATCTTCTTCAGTATCAACCCCTATTGGGGATGATTTAGCTAAAGCAACTTTTATCATGATGTTATTATCTAAGGCTCTTAACTGTTCTAATCTCTTTTCAATTTCATCTTTGGATTGTTGAAGCTTAACAAATCTACCTAAGGTTTTTATTGAGTAGCAATAAATTCCTATATGCTTGTAAATATTTTTAGAATTTGTCGAGGTTCTTAAAAAGGTCTTTGCTTCACAAAACTGATCCTCCTCAATACTTTTCTTAGTTATAACTTTTACGATATTTTCATTTTTTAAATCTTTTAAATTTTTAATTTTACAAGCTAATGTTCCCATATCAGATCTGGTTTCAACCATCTTATTATTCAATTTAATTATATCCCCAATATCAATTGCTGGTTCATCACCTTGTAAATTCATTATTAACTCGACATCCTTAATATCTAGCTTTTGTAGTGCCTCAAAAATCCTGTCTGTCCCAGTTTTATGAGCTTTGCTTGTTAAAATTGCTCTTCCGCCATTTTTAATAACATCGTCAACTATTTCTTGATCCTCAGTTGCAACAACTACTTCGCCAATATTAGCCTCTTGCGCCCTTCTAAATACATGTGAAATAATTGATAAACCCTTAATTTTTAACAAAGGTTTACCTGGAAGTCTTGAGGCTGCTAATCTTGAAGGTATAATTGTCAAAGTTTTCATTAATTTTATAATTAATTATACTTAATAAATATCAATAGAGGCAAATTTATACATTAAAATTTATTAATATTTCAATTTATCATGTTATACGTTGAAATTAATATTTAGAAAAAATGGACTCTTTTGAAATCAATAAAATAATTGCTGCTATTTTAATGGTTGCCCTTCTGATCATCGGAATAGGAAAATTATCTAATGTTATTTTTCATGTAGATAAACCTGAAACTCCAGGATATACAGTTGACGTTGAACAGACTACTAAAGTTTCATCAGTTAATGAAACAGCTGTTGAAGAAAAAATCGATATTGCGGTATTAATGGCAATGGGAGATATAGCTATCGGTAAAAAAGTATTTAAAAAATGTGCCGCATGTCACTCGATAGTAAAGGATGGAAAAAATAATATTGGACCAGCTTTATATAATGTAGTTGGAAGAAAAGTTGGTGTAGTTCAAGATTATAAATATTCTAAGGCTTTGGCATCGTATGATAAAGAATGGACTGTTGAGGAGCTAAATGGTTATTTAATTAAACCAGCTAAATGGATTAAAGGAACTAAGATGGCTTTTGCTGGATTAAGAAAAGAAAAAGATAGAGCTTCAGTTATTAAATATTTGAATCAAAATTCAGATAGTCCTTTAACTTTACCTTAACTTTCCAAAACAATATAATAAAATACTTTTTTGAACGTGAACTCTATTTAAAGCTTGTTGCCAAACATGAGACTTTTTTCCTAAAAAAATATCTTCACTCACTTCGTTTCCTCGAGGTAAACAATGAAGAAAAATACAATTTTTTTTTGCAAAACTTATTAATTTTTTATCAATTTTAAATTTTTTAAATTGCTGTATCTTTTTTTTCTTATCCACCCTATCATTTAGTGATATAACTTTATCAGAAAATATTACATCAGCTCTTTTTACAGCTTTTTTTGCATCATTGTAAATAAAGATTTTTTTATTATTTTTTTTCACCCATTCTCTAACATTTTTGTTTGGCTCAAATTTTTTAGGACATCCAATATTTAATTTAAATGAAAATTTAACTGATGCAGCAATTAAACTATCTAAAACATTATTTGAGTCTCCTATCCAACAAATATTTAGTTTTGAAATAGGTTTTTTTTTTATTTCTTCTACTGTAAATATATCTGACAAAACTTGTGTTGGGTGTGATGAGGGACTCAGCCCGTTTATGACAGGAATTGTTAGATGATCCCTAAAATCTTCAACTTTTTTATCACTATCAGTTCTAAGCATAAAACCGTCCCCATATGTAGAAAGTATTTTTGCAGTATCTGCAATACTTTCTCCACCTTGCCCAAGATGAAGTTCATTCGATCTGAGTGTCAATGTTCCTCCTCCTAGTTGTTTGATGGCTAAATAAAAGCTTATTCTTGTTCGGGAACTGGCTTTTTCAAACATCTGTATTAACATTTTTCCCTTTAATGGTGCTCCTTTATCAACTTCTAAAGTGCTTAGTTTTTTTCTAGATTTTTTTCTTTTTTTTGCATCAATAATAATTTTTCTAAGATCTTTAGCGGGAATATCTTTTAAATTTATAAAATGCTTCATTTTAATTAATTTTAGAACAGACTTTTTCAATTATCTTTATAGCTTGATCAATCTCTTTTTTTTTAACATTTAAAGGTGGTAATATTCTAATTACATTTTCGGCGGCTTTTATAGTTAGAAGTCGATGTTCCATCAATTTTTTAATGAATGTCGTTTGATCGCAATGCAGTTGTATTCCAATCAGCAAACCTCTACCTCTGATCTCTCTAATAATATTTGGATATCTATCTTTAATCTTG
>CACGET010000012.1 GCA_902572155.1 uncultured Pelagibacteraceae bacterium
AGACAGAAAACATTGATTGGAAGTTAGTTCAAAATGAAATGAAAAATAAGTTAGGAACTGATGTTTATGAAAGCTGGCTTAAAAAAATTACATTTATAGATGAATTCAATAACTATTTGTTATTATCAGTTCCAACAAGATTTATAAGAGATTGGATAACTTCAAGATATTTGGATCAAATTTTAAAAGTTATTAAGGTTTATAAAAAAGATATAATTAGAATTGAATTTAAGATAATCGATCATGGATTAGATACAACAAAAACAAATGATATAATTAAAGAACCTTTAAATAGTAGTGAAAATGTTTCTTTCATTAAAGACTCCCATCTTCAATATAATAGAATAGATCCAAATAAAAGATTTGATAATTTTATTACAGGTACAAGCAACAAACTAGCTTACGAAGCATCTCTAAAAGTTTCAGAAAATATATCTCATTATAACCCACTTTATATTTATGGTGGAGTTGGAATGGGGAAAACTCATCTTTTAAACTCTATAGGGCATCAGTTGTTTAAGGATAATAAAGTTATGTTTATATCCGCAGAACGTTTTATGTACCAGTTTGTAAAATCAATTAAAGCAAACGATATGGTAAAATTTAAAGAATACTTTAGAAATACAGATATTCTATTAATAGATGATATTCAATTTATCAGTGGCAAAGAAGCAATGCAGGAAGAGTTCTTTCATACTTTTAATGCACTTCTGGATAAAGGTTCTCAAATAATAGTATCAGCAGATAGAGCTCCAAATAAATTGTCTAGAATTCAAGAAAGAATTAAATCTAGGTTTTCAGGGGGTTTAGTAGTTGATATTCAAAAACCAGACCATGAACTTAGAAAAAAAATTGTTAAAAATAAAACAGAAGAATTAAATAGTCTTTACGCTGATCAATTAGAAGTTTCAAAAGAAATACAAGATTTTATAAGCAATGAAATTACAGGAAGTATAAGAGAACTTGTTGGTGCAATTAATAGAGTTGTCTCTTTTTCAAGAATTTATAACAAAGTTCCTAATCTGGCAGAGACAAAAATTGTGCTCAAAGATTTATTAAATTTATCAGAAAATAAGGTAACTATAGATTTGATACAGACGGTTGTTTGTAAATTTTTTAAAATTAGTAAAAATGAAATGTTGTCTTCTAGAAGATCTAGATATCTCGTGAGACCTAGACAAACAGCAATATACTTGGCTAAAATTCTAACATCGAAGTCATTACCAGAAATAGGAAGAGAATTTTCTAATAGAGATCATACAACCATAATTCATTCAGTTAAAACTATTGAAAAAATTAAAGAAAAGGATTTAGAAATGGTTGATAATGTTAATAAGTTAAAAAATCAGATATTATATAATACTAAAGAAAATGAAATTTAACGTAAACCAGCAAGATCTTCAGTTAGCATTAAATTATTGTCAAGGTGTTATAGAAAAAAGAAGTACACTTCCAATACTTTCTAATATTTTATTAGATGCTAGCAACTCAAAGCTGACGATTACAGCAACAGATTTAGATTTAATATTTATTCATCAATTGAATAACGTAGAAATTTTAGAAGAGGGCAAAACAACAACAGTATCTTCTACAATTTATGATATTGTGAGAAAATTATCTTCAGGAAAAAAAATTAATTTAACTCTAAACGATACAAATAAGCTGCATCTTGAGTCTGAGATGTCGATTTTTAATTTAAACTGTTTAAGCCCGTCTGAATTTCCACTTACAGATGAAAATTTTAGTCAAAATGAATTTATTATTAAATCAAAACAATTTTTGAAATTATTAAATAAATGCAAATTTTCAGTTTCTAACGATGAAACAAGACATTATCTTAGTGGAATTTATTTTCATCAAACAGAAGTTGATGAGAAAAATTATTTAACCGCTGTTGCAACCGATAGTCATAGGATGTCTATTTCTAAAATTCGATTAGAAAATAAAATTGATTTTGAACCAATAATTTTACCAAAAAAAACTATTTTTCAACTTTGTTCTTTACTTGATAGCTATGATGGCGATGTAAAAATCTCAAATGCCAAATCAAAAATAAAATTTGAATTAAATAATAGTATTTTGATATCTAAGTTAATTGATGGAAAATTTCCAAATTATATCCAAGTTATCCCTAAAAACAATCAGAAGAAACTTGAGATTGACTTAAAGTTATTTTTAAACTCTGTTGATAGAGTTGCATCAGTATCTTTAGATAAAAAAGATGGAGTAAAATTTGATTTGTCTAAAGACATATTAAATTTGTCGGTAAATAATACTAACAGTGGTGATGGCAAAGAAACTTTGAATGTTAAATTTGATCATGATTTAGAAATAAGTTTTAATTCAAGATATTTGATAGATGTTGCGTCACAATTAGATGGAGATAGAGTTGAAGTATATTTTAATGACACTGGCTCTCCAGCTTTAATAAAAGATCCAGGTGACTTTGATAGCATATTTGTAGTAATGCCAATGAAGGGTTAATTAAGTAAATCTAATTCTAAATATATTTTTTTTTCTAAAATTTTTATAAACTCTTCTTTTGAAAACCCTGTGGGTATTGGTTTTAAAATAGAAACAGTAATAGTTTTATTTTTACTTTTAGAACCTTTCTTAGGCCAAACATGTCCTGAATTTATAGCAACAGGTTGGCAGATTATATTTAACTTCTCATAAATTCTTGAAGCTCCTTTTTTAAAAGGAGGTCTATCATTTGGAAGCACCCTTGTTCCTTGTGGAAATATAATCAAAGGTCTATCAGAATTACTTATTATTTTTGAAATATCCTCAAAGAAACCCAAATTGTCTTTTGTAACTTTATTTCTTTTTATTGATATTGACCCTATTTTTTTTAAATACCAGCCAAATATCGGAATTAGTAATAATTCTTTTTTAAGAATAAAAATTGGTGAGTTAAAAATTGTTTGTAAATAAAACGTTTCAAACATAGATTGATGAGATGCTGCAATAAAAAATTTATTACAATTTACAATATTTTCTTTTCCTTTAATTAAGATTTTAATTGAAAGTATAAATTTTAAACAAAAACCGGTCCAATAACCCATTAACTTTCCACCTACTAAAGTTATTTTCCTTGGTAAAAAAAAAGTTGGTAAAAAGACTAATGAAATAAAAATTATCCCAGTAAAAAAAAATATTGAAAATAAAGAGTTTCTTATCATTTGTATCAAAAGCTAAATAAAATCTTTATACTTTTGTCTTTTTCTAATTACTTTAATTTTTGATCCTTTTATCAACAACTCTACCGCTTTTGGTCTTAAGTTGTAATTTGAGCTTAAGGACATCCCATAAGCTCCTACATCACATATAGCAATTAAATCATTCTCTTTCAGTTTTTGAAATTTTTTTAAAGTAACAAATTTGTCAGTACTTTCACAGATTGGACCTACAAACTCATATGATTTTTTGGAAAATTTATTTGATTTTATTACAGGTATGGTTTTATGAACCGCACCATATAATGCTGGTCTCATTAAATCATTCATTGCTGCATCTAAAATAATAAATTTTTTTCTTTCACTATCTTTTATATAAATCACTTTAGTTATCAAGGTCCCTGTGTCTCCTATAATAGATCTACCTGGCTCAAAAATAATTTTAACATTATGTTTTTGTAAAAATTTAAGTATAGCTCCATTATATTTTTTATAATTAAGTTTTTTATTTTTATCTGAATATGTGATTCCCATACCACCACCCAAATCAATAAATTCAAAAGCATGATTAGTTTTGCTTAAAATTGCACTTACAGTCCTAAGCATTTTTTCATAAGGCTTGTGGTTTAAAATTTGGCTACCAATGTGAACACTTAAACATTTTAAATCAATATTTTTTGAAATTTTACAATAATTAACTATTTGATTGAGTGTTTTTTTATTTACACCAAATTTATTCTCTTTTTTGCCAGTAGAGATTTGACTAAGAGTATTAGCATCTGTATTAGGATTTAATCTAACACCAATACCTACTCTTTTATTATTTATCTTTGCAGCCTTGTTAATTTCTTTTATTTCACTTAAAGACTCTGCGTTGATCAACAATATTTTTTTTTTGATAGCAAAATTTATTTCACTAAATGTTTTTCCAACTCCAGAAAATACTATTTTATTTGGATTTATACCCGCCTTTAAGGCTATCATTAGTTCTCCTATTGAAACCACATCAGCCCCTAATCCAAACTTTTTTATTTCTTTTATGATGTTTACATTAGTGTTAGATTTTATGGCAAAGCAGATTAATGGTGAAAAAGATTTAAAACTTTCTTTAAATTTGTTGATATTTTCTTTTAATTTAGAGTAAGAGTAACAATATGCAGGTGTACCAAATTTGCTTGTTATCTTTTCAAAATTAATTTTTTCGATTGTTAGTTTTTTATTTACGTATTTCATTAAGTTTTGTTATCCAGTATTAATTTGCAATTTTACCGTTTTTTCTGGATCTTTATATTCAGGGTCACCTTTTTTACCACAAGAAATTATAATACAAAATATTATTGAAGTTAAAATAATTTTTCTAATCATTTTTTTTATATTTCATTATCATTTTTTTAATATTATCAAAAGATGTTCCGCCGTATGATTTTTTTGAATTAATAGAATTGTTCAAATCAAAAACCTTTAAAACATCTTCATTTAGGCCAGGTTCAATTTTTCTAAGTTCATTTATAGTTAATTCATTTAATTTTTTTTTTCTTTTTTCAGCTAAATTAACTACCGCAGCAGTTTTTTCATAAGCTTTTCTAAAAGACATAGAGCAGTTTTTAACCAGGTAATCAGCTAAATCAGTTGCAGTCATATATCCAGTATTTGCAAGCTCAAGCATTCTTTTTTTATTTGGAGTACAGTTTTTAAGTACCTCATCAAAAATTTTTAAACAATTTATTAAAGTATCATTTGATTTAAAAACAATTTCTTTATCATCTTGTAAGTCCTTAAAGTAAGATAATGGTAAACCCTTTAAGATTGTAAGCATAGAAAATAAATTTCCATAGGTATTTCCTGTTTTGCCTCGCAAATATTCTAAAAGATCAGGATTTTTCTTTTGGGGCATTATTGAGGATCCGGTCACAACTTTATCAGATAATTTTATTAAGTTGAAACCCTCTGAATTCCAAATAATAAGTTCTTCAGCGATTCTTGAAATATGCATTGAACATACAGATACTGCATACAAAAAGTCTAGCACAAAGTCTCTATCTGAAACTGTGTCAATTGAGTTGTTAGTGGGTCTTTTAAAACCCAGTTTTTTTGTAGTATAATTTCTATCGATATTAAAAGATGTTCCTGCTAAAGCAGCAACACCCAAAGGGTTTTCCTCCAAATTATCTAAATTATTTTTAAATCTTTTTTTATCTCTATAAAACATTTCAACATAGGACATTAAATAATGACCAAAAGAAATTGCTTGAGCATTTTTTAAATGAGTAAAACCTGGCATAATGGTATCTATATTTTTTTCAGCCAACTTTATGGAGCTCTTTATAACTTTATCAATATTGATTTCTATCTCTTTACTAGCAGTTTTAATCCAAATTTTAAAATCAGTAATTACTTGATCGTTTCTTGATCTAGCAGTATGAACATATCCTGCATCTTCACCAATTATTTTAAAAAGTCTTTTTTCGATATTCATATGAATATCCTCATATTTTTTTTCAAACTCAAATTTATTATTTACAATTTCTTTAATTATTTTATTAAGACCATAAATAATTTTATTTTTAACTTTAAATGAAATTATTTTTTGTTTAAAAAGCATTTCCACATGAGCAATTGACCCAAGGATGTCCTCTTTATAGAGTCTTTTATCGATATCTATTGAATTACCAATTTTTTTAAACAAATTAGAACTATTCTTTTTTATTCGAGTGCCCCATATTGCTTGGTTGTTTTTATTTTTTGCCATGATATTTAATTATACCTAATTAACATGAGATTTTTAATAATATTTATTTTTTTGATAACAGATGTTTTGGCTGAGGATGTATCAAGTATAAAGAACATTGTAATCCACAAAATCCCAAAAATATATGATAATGTCATTATTTTAGATAAAAAAGATCAAAAAATTAGTACAGAAGACTTCAAAGGTAAATTATTAATATTAAATTTTTGGGCAACATGGTGTGAACCTTGTAAAGAAGAAATGCCATCTTTAGATAATCTTCAAGCTAAATTGGGATTAAGTAAACTTAAAATTTTTGCAATTAATATTGGAAGAGAAGATAGAAATAAAGTTAATAAATTTTTTATAGATTTAAATATTAAAAATTTGGAACTATATTATGACTCTCCCTCAACATTAGCCAAAACATTTTCTTTAAGAGGTATTCCAACATCTATACTTATTAATAAAGATGGCCATGAATTTGCTAGAGTCATAGGTTCAATTGATTTTGAGAATAAAAAATTCATTAATTGGATAAAAAATTATAATTAATCTTTAAAGAAATAAGCAAAACCAACCAATACTAGAACTGCAATAAATTGCAAAAGCACTCTTAGTTGCATTAGTTTATTTGAATATTTTTTACTAGTTTCTCCTCCTTTAAAAAGAGTTCCAATACCTAAAATCAAGACTACACCTACAGCAATTAGAAGAACTATTGATAAAACTTTAACAAATATTCCTGAAATCATTTAATTATTGTAGAGTGTTTTTAAAAATAAAAAACATAATAAAACAGCTATGACATTTTGTCTGAAATCAATCATTATAAAACCAGAAAAAGATATGGAAATCAAAAATGCAATTATTTTATTGCATGGATATGGTGGTGATGGAAAAGATATAAGTTTGTTATCCCTTAATTGGAAAAGGTATATGCCCAATACAGTGTTTATTTGTCCAAATGGGCATGAGCAATGCGTTATAAATCCTACGGGTTATCAATGGTTTGATTTATCAAAAGATGATCCTATTTATATACTAGATCAATCAATAATAGCTGAAAATATCATAAAGAAATTTATTGATGAAATAAAACAAGAATTTAAATTATCAAATAGTCAAATTTGTTTATCTGGTTTTAGTCAAGGTTGCATGATGTCTTTAAATGTTGGTTTTACATCTAAGGAAAAATTTGCTTGTATAGTTGGCTTTTCTGGAAAAATAATAGATCAAAATAATTTAAAAAGTAGAATAAAAAACCATACAGATACATTACTTATTCATGGGGATGCTGACCAAGTTGTCTCATCTACTTATTTATTAGAAGCAAAAGATTTTTTGATAAGAAATAATATTAATGTTGATACATTGTTATTAAAAAATTGTGACCATCATATTCCTACAGAAGCATCAAGTACAGCGCTTAATTATATTATAAAAAAAATTAACATTACTAATTATTGATAAAATTCTCTAACTAAGTTAAAAGTAATGATGATGAGTTTAAGTGAAAATAATCTATCATTAGAAAAATGTCCAGCCTTGGTTCTTAACGCTGACTACAGACCTTTAAGTTATTATCCTTTATCTTTATGGTCTTGGCAGGACACAATTAAATCTGTTTTTTTAGACAGAGTTAACATTGTTAGCAATTATGACAGAACTGTAAGAAGTCCATCTTTTATAATGCAATTACCAAGCGTTATAGCTTTAAAAGATTATATTGTACCTCAGTCAAAGCCTAGTTTTACGAGGTTTAATGTATTTTTGAGAGACAAGTTTTCTTGTCAATATTGCGGAAGTAGTGACGAGCTTACTTTTGATCATCTTTTGCCCAGATCTAAAGGAGGTGAAACAAATTGGGACAATGTAGTTACAGCTTGCTCTTCATGTAATGTTAAGAAAGGTGGTAAATTACTCAAAAATTCTGGTATGCAGCTCAGTCAGAGCCCCTATAGACCATCAACCGAAGATCTTCATAAAAATGGTAAAAACTTTCCACCGAATTTTCTACATAAAAGCTGGATGGACTATCTGTACTGGGATGTTGAGCTAGAGCCTTAAATTTTTTCAGAAATTCTTATCGCAAATTTAGAACCTGTTTTAATAATTTTATCTAAAATAGAATATGGACCTTTTTTGGTTGCACCTTCTTCATAGGCAATATCTTTATGATCAATTTCATCATCTCTAAATTTTATAATTTTATTTTTTAATTTTTTTTCATCTGGTTCTAACTGTTTTATTTGGTCAGCATAGTGCTCTTGAATAACTTCTTCCACAGATGCTGTACATAGCATTGCAGCTTTTTTTCCAAGAATCGTTGTCCCAAATCCTAATCCAACACCCATTAAGTCCCACAGAGGCAAAAATTTTGTAGGCTTAATATTTCTTTTTTTGATTTCATTTTCAAAATAATCACAATGTTCTTTTTCATGTTCTTTCATTTTTTCAATTGTTCTTTTTAATTCATCATTTTTAACAAAAGTATTTAAAGCAAGCAATTGACCTTCATAAATTTTAATTGCACCACGCTCACCAGCATGATCAACTCTAATAAATTCTTCTATCTTCTTTTTATCGGTTTTTTTCATAACTCAAATAAGTTTTTACTGTTAAGTAAACAATCAATAATGATATTATTACATTATAACTTGTAAGCGATAACCCAAAAATTTTAAATGTAACATCTTTGCAGCTTACATTTTTTTCTTGCAATTGTCTTAATATGTCTTCTTTTGATAGTAAATTGGAGCCGTTTTTTAAATCGCAAACCAATGATTCCTCAATAAAACCTTGCTCAATACTTAAATGATATAAAGATAAAATAGTAGCGGCTAAAAAAATTAAAATAAGCAGAAGTATGAAATATTTTTCAAGATCAATAAATTTATAATTTAATACAACAATTGTTAATGCTAATAGGTATGGAATTCTTTCCAGTATGCATAAATTGCAAGGCTGATGACCTAAAACATGTTCAATAAAAAATGCTAAAGCTAAAGCAACAATGCTAATTAAAAAAATTAATTTTAATGTTATTGTTTTGTTAATCTCAACCATTAAATTTAAAAAATAAATATATAATTATAACTATTATAACTATAATAATTCCAATTATGGTAAACCATTTTGATCCATGTTTTTCCATGAACTCTGTAAATAATTCCCCAAATCTATAAGATAAATAGGAAACTATAAAAAATCTCAGACTTCTTGAAATTAAGCTTACAATTATAAAAACAGGAAGATTAAAAGCAATTAAACCACTTGAAATAGTAAAAGCTTTATAGGGTAATGGCGTAAATCCTGCTAAAAATAGAATACTCATCCATGCAAGGAATCCACTCCCTTCATATAAATTTAATTTTAAGTTTTCAACTTTATCTTGATAACCATAAAATTCGATTACATACATCGCTAAATCAAAAAATAGATACCCAATTAAATACCCAAAAATTCCCCCAAGAACTGAAAATATTGATGCTATTAGAAATATTTTTATAAATTCCTTTTTTTTAGCAATAACCATTGGGATTATCATTATATCTGGAGGTATTGGGAAAAATGAACTCTCTATGAAAGATACAAATCCTAAATAAAAATTTGAACTTTTATGTGAAGCTAATTCTAAACATTTTTTGTAAAGTGTTTGAAACATTTTTTGGTTTTAATATAAATTTAGTTCTTATACTATTTAAATATAATTTAATTGAATACCAAGGGCGAATGGCGGAACTGGTAGACGCGCACGACTCAAAATCGTGTTTCGCAAGAAGTGAGAGTTCGATTCTCTCTTCGCCCACCAAGTAATTATGAATTTAGATAATTTAGATAATTTGATCGAATTATTTGCTAATCAAGCAAATGAAAAAAATAAAAAAGAGATTTTTTTAGAATGGCTAAACCCAGCTAATAAAAAAACATACACATGGGAACAAACAGAAAAAAATATTTTAAAATTATCAAAAGTTATTAAAGAAAATATAAAAGAAGGCGATAGATGTCTTTTAGTTTCGGAGAATAGACCAGAGTGGTTTGTTTCTGACTTGGCTATTATGGTAGCTGACGGAATTACAGTTCCAGCATATACAACTTACACAGAAGATGATTATAAATATTTAATAGAAGATTGTGAACCTAGCTTAGTTATTGTTTCAAATAATGAAATGCTAAAAAAATTATATAAATCAATTAATGAAAAAGATTTTATCAAAAAAGTTATTACTTTGGATGAAATAGATAAGGTAATAAATAATTTAAATATAGATAACAAAGAAAAATATTTAGATTTTAACTTTATTATAAGGAATAATTTATTAGCAGAAGATAAAATTGAAAATCATAAATTAAAAAGAAATTCTCCTGCATGTATCATTTATACTTCTGGTACTGGAGGTAACCCTAAAGGAGTAATCTTAAGCCATGGTGGAATTTTGAATAATCTCGTAGGAGCATGTGAAATTATGAAACCATTATTTAATTCAAGACCTGTATTTTTAACTTGGCTTCCCCTTTCGCATTCTTACGAGCACTGTGTTCAATTTGCACAGATAGCTGTAGGAGCAAAAGTATTCTATGCAGAAAAAATAGAAAAACTTTTAGAAAATATATCTGAAGCAAAACCTACTATTATGACAGCTGTTCCTAGGTTTTATCAAAACCTTTACAACAAAATAAATATGAATTTAAAAAAACAAACAGGTTTTAAGGCAAAATTAATTGAAGCAACTATTCGATTGGGAAGAAAAAAACTATTAAATCAAAAAATGACTTTTTTTGAAAAATTACTAAATTTTATAGTTGATAAATTAGTTAGAGAAAAAATAAAAAAACAGTTTGGTGGAAATTTAAAAGCTTTCATTTCAGGTGGTGGTGCTCTAGAAAAAGAAATAGGTGAATTTTTAAATGCTGTAGGATTACCAACACTTCAGGGTTATGGTTTAACAGAAACATCTCCAGTAGTAAGTTGCAACCCAATACATAAAATAAAAGTGGAAACTGTAGGTCCTCCATTTCAAGGGAATGAGGTTAAAATTGCTGAAGATGGAGAAATTTTAGTTAAAGGTGAAAATGTAATGCTAGGATATTGGAATAAAAAAGAGGAAACTGAAAAAGTAATTATAAATGGATGGCTTCATACAGGTGATATTGGAGAGATAGATCCAAATGATGGCTATTTAAAAATTACTGATAGAAAAAAAGATATTATAGTAAGTGCTGGAGGAGATAATATTTCACCAGCAAAGATTGAAAATATGATTACAAATGAGCCAGAGATTGACCAATGTTTGGTTTATGGTGATAAAAAAAATTATTTAGTTGCTTTAATAGTACCTAGTAAAGATTTTTTAAACGAAAATGAAAAAATAAATAAAATAGTTGAAAAAATAAACAATAGATTAACTCTATTGGAAAAGATAAAAAGAATTCAATTAATAGATGAAAATTTTTCTATAGAAAATGGTTTAATGACACCAACAATGAAAATAAAAAGAAAAAAAGTTACTGAAAAATATAAAAATCAGCTAGAAAATCTTTATTAAGTCATCTTAATAACATTGTTTATAAGCCGCATAAACATTAACTAAATTAATAAAAAAAAAGTTTTATAAAAAATAGATAATTAAAAATTTTTTTTTGAATTTAACTTTTAATTAAAGAATTGACATAACTTGTTTAAAAAAATAAAAATAAGCTAATAGCGAATCAATTTGATTCGTTAAACTCTAACAGGGAGCTAAAGATGCCTAAGAAAAGAAAAAAAGCGGCAAAGAAAACTAAGAAAAAAGCTAAGAAAAAAGCTAAGAAAAAAGCAAAAAAAAGAAGAAGATAGTAACTTAGTATTCTTTATAAAAAACGCTTCTCATCACAATTTGTTGTATGAGAGGCGTTTTTTTTAACCCTCTAGATTTTCTTCAGACTCTGATATTGGTTCATCTTCAGGCATTTCAGCTTTTGAAATTTTAGGTGTTGAGGCTGGAGGTAAATCTTTATTAACTTCAGAATTTCTTTTTAGGGCTTTATCTAATTTTTTTTGAGTATCCTCCAGAGATAAATTCAAGACAATTTGAAATTCTAATAAGATTCTATCATAGGCTTTCTCAAATAATTGTCTTTCACTATAAGATTGATCTACCATAAGATCATCACCTTTATTTAAATCTCTTACAACTTCTGCTAAATCATATATTTTACCAGATGAGATTTTTGTTTCATATTCTTGTGCTCTTCTACTCCACATTGACCTTTTTATTTTCGGCTTGCTCTTAAGTATTGAAACACATTTATTTACTTGGTTAACAGTTGCAAGAGCTCTTAGGTGTGATTGTTTGTTTACCGGAACCATTCCATTAGCTTTATCTTTTTCAAATTTGATTACATATGTTTCAACATCTATACCACCAATATTTATTTTCTTAAATTCTGTTATTTGTCCTACTCCATGTTTAGGATAAACTACATAGTCCTTAATTTTATATTCTCTTTTTTCAGTCTGTTGTTTTTTTACTTTTTTAATTTCTGGCTTAATTTCACTACTTTTTGAAATTCTTAGATTGTCAGTTTTACTTTCTATCTTAACTTCTTTTATTTTTTTTTGTTTCTTAACTTTTGAAGATTTCTTTTTATCTAGAATTTTATTTTTTTTTATTTTTGTTTTTTTTATTTCAACTTTTTTGATTTTAATTTTTTTTTTCTTTTTGATATCTATATTAGAATTTTTTGATTTAGATGGTTTTTTACTTACTTTTTTTTTATTGTCCGTTTTAAAGATTTTCTTTAAAATATTTTTCGTACTTATTTTGCTCATCTGTATATTTTTTGTGATCCTCAGGTGGATCTTTTTTCTCATTTATATTTGGCCAGATTTCTGAATATTTAGTATTGACTTCTAGCCATTTTTCACTACCAGGCTCTGTATCAGCTTTTATAGCATCCACTGGACATTCTGGTTCGCAAACGCCACAATCTATACACTCATCAGGTTTAATTACAAGCATATTTTTACCTTCATAGAAACAATCTACAGGACAAACATCAACGCAGTCAGTTAATTTACATTTTATACATTTATCGTTTACAAGATATGTCATTTAAAATTTTTGACTTTAATTCTTTCTTTAATATCTCCCATAGTTTTGCTGTCAATATATAGCAACCCGGCAAGTCGCCTCATTAAATTCGTCTCATATATATCTGCATCATTATTTGAGTAAATAATCGACCATAATGCCTCAACAATTTTAATTTTATCTTCGTTAGGCAAGTTTTTTACTTCCTTTGTAAAATCTAAAATTTGATTTGAATTATCCTCAATTGACTTTGCTTTATTAATAGTTTCTACTAAATCCTCTTTAGATATACCCAACTCCATAAGAGTTTTTTTTATAATCTTTTCTTCATTATCGGTATAATGCTCGTCTATTTTTGCAGCGTGAATTAATAATGCACATACTTTAACTAAAAAACTATTTTCAATTTTATTTTTATCTTTTTTAAAAAACATTTAAATCATCCTAATTTAAGATTTTTCAATACTTTAAATGGACTTTCACTTGAGATCTTTTTTGTAGTAACTTTATTTATTTTTTTTATTGGACTGTATTTAAAAAAAGTTTCTTCATCTTTAAAAAGTATTTTATAACCCATTTTTTGTAAAAGTTTTTTAAAGTTATCTTTACTACAACCTAAAAGATTAAGCATTTCAGGTATCATTTTTATTTGCCCGTCTACTTTGTAGCTAGAATTTATAATCTGCATAAATAATCTTTCAAGAATATCTATTCTAACAAATAAATTATCAAATTTTTCGAATCCACATAAAAGCATAAAATTTTTATTCTTATTATCTTTATCATTTATAAAATTTAACCCAAAAGTAGGTGGCTTTAAATTGTAATATTTCTGGTGAAAGTTTTTCCATAATAATGTTCTTAAAGATACTGCTTCTGGTTTAATTAATTGATATAAAAAAACATGATATCTACCAAACTTAACACCTAATTCTCTTAAAATTTTCCTTTCGTTTTGCTCTAGATTTTTTAAGTAAGCAGAGACTTGTTCTCTCTTTAATACACCATTATTTTCATATAGTTGATAAGCCAAGGCTTTCACAGAAGAATTTTTTTCTTTAAGATTTTTTAAGTCAATTAGACTTTTAAGCACTGAATTGATTTTATTTTGTATCCATTTTTTTATAAATTCGTTTAATTTTATTTTGGAAGCTTGATCTACAATGTCATCAATAATTAGTTCAAAATTTGGATTTAAATAATCATTTCCAGCATTTAATTTTGATATGGGAAAGTTGTTCCAATAGATTTTAAAGTCATCTTTTAATTCAATCAGACCAGTTTCAACTATAGTTTGAATTCTTTTTTCTAGTTCAGGACCAATTGTTTGTCTTGCAGCTTTTTTTAATGATTTAATATCTGTTTCCAGCGCTCCTTTTTTTAAATCCAATTCTAATTTAAGACCATTTATTTTTCCAATAAATTGATCATCGATAATAACGTTATTATTTTCTAATATTTCAGTTTTAAATTCCATATCTTGTTTTAATCCTCTTGCTAGAACACTTGCTCTCTTATCAATAAATGTTTTTGTAAGCTCTTCATGAAGTCTATCTGAAAGTCTATCTTCTAAGTGTTTTGTTTTTTCTATCCAATAATTTTGATTTTCTACCCAGTTATTTTTATTCGAAACATAAGACCAAGTTCTTACATTTGCAATTCTATTTGATAAAGAATCAACATTTCCCTCTAATTTATCTAATTTTATTAATTGTAATCTCATAAATTCATCTGTAATTCTGCCTTTTTGGCTACTTAAAAAACTAAAAACATTGCCTATAACTTCGTAATGATTTCCATAGGTTTTTTTAACAAAATCAGGAATTTGACAACACTCCCATAGTAAGTTGAGTGTTTTATGATTTAGCTCAATATTAATTAAATTTTTATCTTTTAAAAAATATTTAAGTGCTTTTTCGTCTTCACACTCATTTATCTTTCTTAACCATCCCATTTGTGGTTTTTCTTCTAAAGATTTAATTAAACTCAAAGGATTATTAAAATTTAAAACTGAATTTCTCCAAAACAAAGTTCTTATTTCATCAAACTTATGATTTTCTAAAAGCTCAACATCTTCAGATGTTATGTCTTTACAATCTCCAGTAATACCAAAATTTCCGTCATTTAAAAATCTTCCTGCTCTTCCAGCAATTTGACCTATTTCTGCAATATTTAGCTTTCTTAATTTTCTTCCATCAAATTTTTTTAGATTAGAGAAATATATATGATCTAAATCCATATTAATTCCCATTCCTATAGCATCTGTTGCAACTAAAAAATCAACATCACCAGATTGATATAGTTCTACTTGAGCATTTCGTGTTTTAGGACTTAGAGATCCCATAACAATCGCTGCTCCACCTTTTTGTCTTCGAATAAGTTCTGCTATTGCATAAACTTCTTCTGCTGAAAAAGCGATTATGGCTGTTTTTCTATTTATTCTTGAAATTTTTTTATACCCTCCATATGTAAGTTTGGATAAACGTTCTCTATTAATGAACTCAATATCTCCATTTAATTTAGAAATTATATTTTTAATGGTACTTGAACCCATGAACATTGTTAGTTTTTCACCTCTAATATTCAGCAGTCTATCTGTAAAGATATGCCCTCTCTCATGATCAGCACACATTTGTATTTCATCAACCCCAACAAATTCCAAATTTTTATCAACAGGCATAGATTCAACTGTGCATAAAAAATATTTTGCATTACTTGGAATTATTTTTTCTTCACCAGTTATTAGGGCTACTTTGTCTATGCTGATTTTTTTTATTACTTTGTCGTATACTTCTCTTGCTAGTAATCTCAGCGGAAAACCAATCATGCCTGAGTCAAAAGATAACATTGTATCTATAGCTAAATGAGTTTTGCCAGTATTTGTTGGACCGAGAACAGCAGTAATTTTTTCTTTGCTCATTATCTATCTTTGGTATACTTTTTTTTTTACCTACCAGATATTGTTACAGTTAAAGAACAAAAATAGACTAAAACAAGACCGAATCGGTAGATAAAAAGTTCTCATTTTACTTATTTAATATAGTTAGATTATCATAAATAAGTTTAATTATATAATAGTAATTTAAGCAAAAAAATATGACTAAAAAACTTTGGCAGGCGACCTCTTATCAAAAAAAAAATTCAATTCTCTTTTCTTTCGAAAACTACATTTCAAAAAAATACAATAAAAATTTTAGAAGAAATTATGAAAAATTGTTGGATTGGAGTATTAAAAACTCTCCTAAATTTTGGAGTTCTTTTTGGGATTTTGCAGAAATAAAAGGAACCAAAGGTAAGAAAGAAATTAAAAAATCAAAAATATTTTATAAAAATTTATTTTTACCAAATAGCAAGCTCAACTTTGGAGAAAACCTCTTGTCAAAAAATAATAACGAAAAAGCAATTACGTTTATTAGTGAAGATGGTTTTAGAGAAGTAAGGACATGGTTTCAATTAAATCAAAATTCAAATAAAATAGTTCAGTTTTTTAAAAGTATTAAAATACGTCAAAAGGATAGAATAGTCGCCTATACACCTAATACTATCGAAACAGTTGAGGCATTTATTGCAACAAGCTCTATTGGTGCAATATGGTCTTCATGTTCGCCTGATTTTGGAATACAAGGAGTAATTGAAAGATTTTCTCAAATTAAACCCAAAGTGCTATTTATTACAGATCAATATTTTTATAATGGAAAAAAAATCAATGTTATAGAAAGACTTCCAAAAATCTTAAAAGAAATACCCTCAATTAAAAATGTAGTAGTTCTAAAATATCCAGGGAAAAATTTTATTAAAAGAAATGTCTTAAAAAGTGTTAAAATATTTAAATGGACTGATTTATTAAAGAGAAAGTTTAAAAGTATAAATATTTCTAAGTATGATTTTGAGCATGAGCTTGCTATCCTTTATTCAAGTGGAACTACTGGAAAACCAAAGTGTATTTGCCATAAATCTGGGGGTGTTTTAATTCAACATAAAAAAGAGCATCAATTGCATTGTGATATAAAAGAGGGTGATAATGTTTTTTACTTTACTACGTGTGGCTGGATGATGTGGAATTGGTTAGTTAGTGTTTTGGCTTGTAAGGCATCCATAGTTCTTTTTGATGGATCTCCAATGTTTAAACATGAAGATCTATTATTAAAGATTACTGAGAAAGAGAAAATCACATTATTAGGGATTAGCGCAAAATATATAGATTTTTTGAGAAAATTAAAACCTGTTCTTAATTATAAGTATAAACTTAATTATTTAAAAACAATCTGTTCTACTGGTTCTCCGCTATCTAATGAGGGATTTAAATATGTTTATCAAAATATTAAAAAAAATGTACATTTGGCTTCAGTTTCAGGAGGAACTGATATTGTTTCGTGTTTTGTATTAGGAAATTTGTATCAACCAGTTAACATGGGAGAAATTCAAAACAAAGGACTAGGGCTTAATGTTGATATTTTTGGTGAAAATGGAAGGCCTCAAAAAAATAAAAAAGGTGAACTAGTCTGCAAAAATCCTTTTCCATCAATGCCCCTGAAATTCTGGAATGATAAACAGGATAAAAAATTCAAAGAGGCATACTTTAATCGTTTTTCAAATATTTGGCATCATGGTGATTTTGCTGAGATTAAAAAAACAAGTGGATTTATTATATATGGAAGATCAGACACAACTTTAAATCCAGGAGGTGTGAGACTAGGAACAGCTGAGATTTATTCAGAGGTTGAAAAGTTTAAAGAAATAAAGGAGTCCATTGCTGTTGGACAATCATGGGATAACGATATTAGAATTATTCTATTTATAGTAATGCAGCCAAAATACCATCTTACAGAAAATTTAATTAATAAAATTAAAATAGAAATAAGAAAGAATGTCTCCCCAAGACATGTACCAAGCAAAGTAATTGAGGTTAATGATATTCCAAGAACTAAAAGTGGTAAAATAGTTGAACTAGCGGTAAAAAATATAATAGAAGGAAATAGTATAAAAAATAAAGAGGCACTTACAAACCCAGAAGTTTTAAAACAATTTAAGAATTTGAAAGATTTAAATATTTAGAAGATAAGAGCAATCAGCCACCAGGTCCTAAGTTAGATGGTTTTACCTTTAAAATTTTCCATACACCAGATGCAGATGTTATTATTTTATTATTACACTTAAGTTCACAGAATAAAAAAATTAAAGTATTTGTTTTTTTTAGAATTTTTGTATTACCTATTATCTCCTCCCCTATTTTGGAAGATCCAATAAATTTTAAATCTAAAGAAATAGTTACACATGGTGCTCCTTCAGCGGTTCTATGAGCGGCTGTACCTGATCCAGCATCTACCAAAGCCGACAAATACCCTCCATGAGTAATACCTGCAGCATTTAGATGATTTTCTGTAATTTTTGATTTAAATTCATATTCTGTATTAGAAATTGTTCTAAATAAAACACCACCATTATGTTTCATGAAACCTTGTTTAATACTTATTTGCTCAAATTTATTAGACATATTTTTTTATAATACAAAAGTAAGAAATAATAAAATTATAAAAACAATTATAAAAAAATATATCACTGATTTTTGTAGTGAAGCTTTTAATAACCAATCTAACATTCTATTCCTATTTTTGGCGGACCGCCCAGAACTCGAATCTGGAATCTCCCGGTTCGTAGCCGAGCGCCTTATCCAATTTGGCCAGCGGTCCTTGATTAAATAATTTCTTTAATATATCAAAGTTATCATATTTATTGATTAAGTTTATAATTTCTCCTAAATTTAAAAATTGTTTGCATAAAAATGCCTTATTAGTGTGTTAAAATAACACTAATTTTTAATAGTTAAAGATGTAAATAAAGTTTTAATAAACAATGAATGAAAAATTACTTGTTCCTGATATTGGTGAATTTGAAAACGTTGAAGTAATAGAGTTGCTTGTAAAACCTGGTGACCAAGTAAATATCAATGATCCGGTAATAACTATTGAGAGCGATAAATCTAGCATTGAAATTCCCGCAACAATCTCAGGAAAGGTAGACTCAGTCAAAGTTAAAGTAGGTGACAAAGTATCAAAAGGTGATTTGATCTTAACAACTTTATCATCAGATAATTTTGTAAAAGAAATAATTCCAAAAAATACCGAAAGTATAATTAAACAAGCTGAAAATGTAATTTCAAAAAAAAATAATATTTTATCTTTAGAAGAAAAATCTGTTGAAAATAAACAATCAAAGATTCAAGTTATTAATAATAATGATATTGATCCTTTAGAAACTAAGGATTGGATAGACTCTTTATCAGCAGTTATAGAAAAAGATGGAAATAACAGAGCTCATTTTTTAATAAAAGAACTTATTAATAAAGCTTACAGGGAAGGTGCAAATATACCTTATACGCAAAATACTCCTTATATAAATACAATTCCCCCTGAGGCTGAAGTAAAATCTAATGGAGATCAAAATATTGAAAGAAGAATTCGCTCATTAATAAGATGGAATGCAGCTGCTATGGTAGTTCGAGCAAATAAAAAATTTCCAGAGTTGGGTGGGCACATAGGAACTTTTGCTTCAGCTGCAACATTATACGATGTAGGTATGAACCATTTTTGGAGAGCAAAAAATAATAAGTTTGGTGGAGATTTAATTTATTTTCAAGGTCATAGTGCTCCAGGTATGTATGCTAGAGCATATTTAGAGGGCAGATTGAATGAAAAACAATTAGACAGTTTTAGACAAGAGGTAAAACCTGGAGGCCTTTCTTCATACCCTCATCCATGGTTAATGCCTCAATTTTGGCAATTTCCAACTGTGTCAATGGGATTAGGTCCAATGATGGGAATTTATCAAGCAAGATATATGAAATATTTAATTAATAGAGGTCTTATAAAAGATGAGGGAAGAAAAGTTTGGGTTTTTTTAGGTGATGGTGAAATGGATGAACCAGAGTCAATGGGGGCCATAGGTTTAGCCGCAAGAGAGAAATTAGATAATTTAATATTTGTAATTAATTGTAACTTGCAAAGGTTAGATGGCCCAGTTAGAGGAAATGGAAAAATTATTCAAGAATTAGAAGGAAGCTTTAGAGGATCTGGTTGGAATGTTATAAAGGTAATTTGGGGTTCATATTGGGACTCATTAATTGCTAATGATAAAACTGGTAATTTAGTAAAAATTATGAACGAGACTGTAGATGGTGAGTACCAAGCAATGAAAGCTAGGGATGGTGCTTATGTTAGAAAAAAATTTTTTGGAAAACATCCAGATACAATTGAATTGGTTTCAAGTTTATCAGATACAGATATTTGGCGATTAAACAGAGGTGGACATGATCCCCATAAAGTTTTTGCAGCATACGAAAAAGCCTCAAAAAACCGAGGTAGCCCAACAGTTATTATTGCTAAGACTATCAAGGGATATGGAATGGGAAAATCAGGAGAAAGTGTAAATACTACTCACCAAACTAAAAAATTAGATGTTGATGATTTGATGTACTATAGAGATAGATTTGATGTTCCACTAACCGATGAGCAAGTAAAAAATATTGAATATTTTAAACCTGATGAAAAATCTCCAGAGATTAAATATATAAAAGAAAGAAGACTAAAATTAGGTGGCTTCTTACCAGAAAGATCATCTTTTGCAAAACCAATTAAAGCTCCTTCAAAAGATATTTTTGATTTCTTAAAAGTCTCTACAGGAGCAAAAGAGATGTCTACAACTATGGCGCTTGTCAGAATGCTTACTAATTTATTAAGAGATAAAAATATTTCCCCAAGATTAGTTCCCATTATTCCTGACGAGGCAAGAACATTTGGTATGGAAGGTTTTTTTCAAAAAATAGGAATTTATGCACATGAAGGACAAAAATATGAACCTGAGGATGCTGCTCAATTAAGTTCATATCGAGAAGAGAAAAGTGGACAAGTTTTAGAGGAAGGGATTACTGAAGCAGGCGCAATGTCATCTTGGATTGCAGCTGCAACTGCTTATACAAATCATGATATTGAAATGATTCCAATTTATATTTTTTATTCTATGTTTGGATTTCAAAGAATTGGAGATCTGGCATGGGCAGCTGGTGATAGTCAGGCTAGAGGTTTTTTAATAGGTGCTACAGCTGGCAGAACAACACTTGCTGGTGAAGGTTTACAACATCAGGATGGACATAGTCATTTAATTGCATCTACAATTCCGAATTGTGTTAGCTATGATCCTACATTTCATTATGAACTAGCAGTAATTTTTAGAGAAGGCTTAAGAAGAATGCATGAGAAAAATGAAAATATATTTTACTATATTACAACAATGAATGAAAATTATTCACATCCAGAAATACCAAAAGATAAAAGTTGTGAAGAAGGAATTTTAAAGGGAATGTATAAAATAAAAGAATTTGATAAATATAAAAAAACTAAAATTCAGTTATTAGGTTCTGGTACAATTCTTAGAGAGATGATTTCAGCAGCTGAAATTCTACAAAAAGATTATCAAATTGACAGTGAGGTCTGGAGCGTAACAAGTTTCAATGAACTTAGAAAGGATGGAATGGAAGTTGAAAGGTATAATCTTTTAAATCCAGACAAAGAACCAAAAATATCTTACCTAGAAAAATGTTTAGGAAAATCAGAAGGCCCAATTATGGCTGCTTCTGATTATATGAGATTAAATTCTGATCAGATTAGACCTTATATGAATAAAAGCTTCTACTCTTTAGGTGCAGATGGTTTCGGTAGAAGCGATACAAGAACAAATCTTAGAAAATTTTTTGAGGTAGACAAAGAACATCTGGTAGCTTACGGATTAAGTATATTATCAAAAGAGCAACTTATACCCTCAAAATACGCTAAAGAGGCTTTGAAAAAATATAATATTGATGGCAATAAACCTATGCCTACTAAATTATAAATATAATATATGGAAATTAAAGTACCTGATATTGGAGATTTTAAAGACGTTGAGGTTATAGAGGTATTAGTTGCAACTGGGCAAAAAATAAAAAAAAATGATCCTTTAATAACAATTGAAAGTGATAAATCAAGCGTAGAAATTCCATCAATTTTTGATGGAAAAATTAAATCAGTAAAAACAAAAATAGGAGATAAAGTTTCAGAAGGTGATTTAATATTAATTTTAGAAAATGTAACTAGAGAAAAAGAAGAAATAGAGGAAAATTTAAAAATTGAAAATGAAACAAAAAAAGATGATTTAATAGATTTAACAGTTGATAAAAAGTCAATTGATCAAAACAAACTTAAAAATAGTTCATCTGCAAGTCCAAAAGCAAGAAAATTTGCAAGAGAGCTTGGGGTAGATATTAATCAAGTAACAGGAAGCGAAAAAAATGGAAGAGTTGTTGAAGATGATATTAAAAAATTTGTATCCTCTAAATCAAAAAATATTGATAAACTAAACGAAAGTAAAAATATTAAGTTAAAAAATGAATTTGAACATTCTGATTTTGGTGAAATTGAAATTAAAGAAATTCCAAGAGTAAAAAAATTAGCTTCTACTTATCTTGTAAACTCATGGACAAATATTCCTCATGTAACAAATCATGATGAGGCTGATATAACAGAGATGGAAAGTTTTAGAAATTCACTAACTGATCTATATACTGGAGAAAAGATTAAGATTACTCCTTTAGCATTTATTATTAAAGCACTAGCGGTATCATTAAAAAAATTTCCTAATTTTAATTCTTCTATAGATGAAATTGAGACTGGCAAAATGACTTTAAAAAGATATTACCATATTGGAGTTGCAGTAGATACCCCCAATGGTTTAATGGTTCCAAAATTAAGGAATGTTAATAGCAAAAAAATTTCAATAATAGGTAATGAATTAAAAGAAATTAGTGAATTATGTAGAAATTTAAAAATAAGTAAAAAAGAATTATTTGGTGGATCTATGACAATCACAAGTTTAGGAGGAATAGGAGGGTCTTTTTTTACTCCCATAATAAATTATCCAGAGGTAGCTATCTTGGGAATAGGTAGATCTCAAAAAAAACAGATTTATATTGACGGTAAATTCGAGACCAGAGTTATTCTTCCCCTATCTTTATCATATGATCATAGAATAATTGATGGCGCAGAGGCAGCAAGGTTTAATAATGAATTGAAAGAAAATCTTGGAAAAAATTTTGCCTACAAACTAGCAGTATAATTATCGTAAATTTAGTAATATAAATATTGAAATGATTAAAAATATTAAATTTTCATCTACTGAGCTAAATGTTAAATTTATCAACAATTTTGAGGATAATTATCCAATTATTTGGTTAAGAGATCATGCAAAAGATGAAATTAGCTGGGATGATAGATCCAGTCAAAGAAAAATATTTACTGCAGGCTTGGATGAAAGTTTACACATTAAAAAAACTTCTATAGTAGAGAATGGAAAATATTTAGATATTCTTTGGTCAGATTTAGAGAGACCTACAAGATACTCATATGAATTTTTATTTGGAAATTCCTTGAATAAAGAAAATAAAAATAGAAATATTAAAACATGGAAGAATAATGACACCACTAAAGACGTTTACATCGATTATGATATAACAACATCAAAAGAAGGATTTAAAAAGTTCTTACAAAAATTGTATAATTGGGGTTTTTGCGTAATAACAAATTGTAAAACTGAAATGAAATCAGTAGAAACAATAGCTAACAAAATTGGATATGTTAGACAATCAATTTTTGGTGGATTGTGGAGTTTCCAATCAGATGAAAATATGGCTGATAGTGCATATACTCAAGAAGAATTAAGACCCCATACAGACTCAACGTATAGTAATGATGCTCCAGGTCTTCAACTACTATTATGTTGTGAGTACAACGCTAAAGGTGGAGAGTCAATAATGGTTGATGGTTTTAAGATTGCTGAAACTATTAAAAAAGAAAATAAAGAGATATATGAAATTTTATCTAATATAGAAGTGCCAGGAAATTATATCGGTGATGGGGTATTTTTAGAAGCAAGAAGACCAATTTTTAAAATGAATTCAGACAATGAACTTATTCAGGTAAGTTTTAATAATTATGATCGAGCTGATTTTAGATTAAAAAATGATTTAATGATTAAATTCTATGAAGCTATTAAAAGATTTGATCTAATTGCTAATTCTAAAGATTTTCAATGGAGACACATTTTAAAACCAGGAGAGTTATTAATATTTAATAATTGGAGAATTTTACATGGTCGAGGAGAATTTAAAGGAATCAGAAAAATGTCAGGTTGCTATATAAATAAAGAGGATTTTGATAGTGTCTGTAAATTAAATAAAATTTATTAATTAAAAAATCATAACTTCATTAAAATGAAAAAATCAATGTCCATGATTTGTGCTTTAGTAACAACTTTTATTTGGGGCACTGCTTTTATTGCCCAAGATACAGGCATGGATAACATAGGTCCATTAACATTTAATGGTGCAAGATTTGTAGTTGGTTTTTTTACAATCCTACCAATTGCAATTTTGTTTGAAAAAAAAAAAATTGTCAAAGAAATTAATAAAAATAAAAGCTACTTTATAAAACTTCTTATAATTATGGGATTTTCACTATTCCTAGGTACCAGTTTACAACAAGCTGCTTTACAGTACACAAATGTTGCAAATGCCGCTTTTTTTACAGTATTTTATGTGCCTTTGGTCCCAATACTTCTGTTTTTTATTTACTCAAAAAAAGTCCATTGGAGTATATGGCCTTCAATAGCCTTATGTGTATATGGGGTTTATCTCTTAAGTAATTTTTCAAATTCTGAAATTATGCTTGGAGACGCTTTAGTTATTTTGTGTTCTTTATTTTGGGCATTACATATTATCTTTGCTGGTAAATTTATGGAAGAATTTGATATACCAATTTTTTATGCAGCCATACAAGCAGTATTAGTTGCTTCTTTATCAATTTTATTTGCATATTTATTTGAAGAAATTAATTTTTCAAATATTTTACTTGAAAGCACATCTATTATTTATGCTGGAGTATTGTCTGGAGGAATTGCATTTACCTTACAAATGTTTGCACAAAAGAACATTGAAGAAGCTCCAGCAGCAATCATATATTCTCTTGAAGGAGTTTTTGCAGTAATAGCAGCATGGTTAATCTTAAATCAGGTTTTACAAATAGAAAATATAATTGGATGTTTTTTAATATTATTGGCAGTAATTTTTTCACAAATAGCTCCAATGTTAAAAAAAAATCAATTATAAATTATTAAGAATAATATGCTTGCAATCAAAATTCTATAAATAACAAACACATTTAAAGAAAATTTATTAATATAATCTAAAAAAAATTTTACTGTGAAATATGAAAATAAAAAAGAAAATACAATTGCGAAAAAAACCAAGTAATTAAATTCGATATTTTGTATAACAAGATCTTTAATGCTTAGTATACTTGCCCCAACTAATGCTGGGATGGATAATAAAAACGAAATTTTACTTGAGTCAAATCTATTAAATCTTAAAATTCTTGCAGCAGTTATAGTTATACCTGCTCTACTTACACCAGGTATTAGTGCTAGTATCTGAAATAAACCAATAATTAAAATATTCTTTAAATTTAAATT
>CACGET010000013.1 GCA_902572155.1 uncultured Pelagibacteraceae bacterium
AATATTAAGAAAATTAGCCGAAAAGAAAAAAAATCTCTAAATATATTGTGTAGAGGTGCAGCGATAAGATATCTTCTAACCAGAATTTATGATTACTCAAATACTCCAAAGACTGCCCTAATTAAAATTAAAGATCCTAATGAATATTATCAAAAATTGATAATTCATAATAATTTAAGATATTATAAAGATTATCTTATTTAATGATTAAAATTTATACAGATGGATCTTGTATTGGAAATCCGGGAAATGGTGGTTGGGCAGCAATAATTATAATTGATGAAAAAAAAACTAAAATTAAAGGGAGTAAAAAAAATACAACCAATAATAAAATGGAGCTAATTGCTCCAATTAAAGCCTTAAGTAAAATTCCAAAAGGTAGCAAAGTGCAAGTTTTTACAGACTCTAAATATGTAAAATCTGGGATTACTGAATGGATCCATAATTGGAAAAAAAATGGTTGGAAAACTGCCAACAAACAACCAGTTAAAAATAAAGAACTTTGGATAGAATTAGAAAGTTTAACCAATGAGTTTGAAATTAAATGGAACTGGGTAAAAGCGCATTCAACGGATAAATTAAATAATGAGGTAGACTTAATTGCTAGGGAGGCTGCAAACTCCTAATATGGGGTCAGATAATAGTCAACTTATATATAATTTACTTTTAATAAAACTTTTTACTTCCTGGGTGTTGTTTTTTAATACTTCAAAATTTTCTTCTTTATTCATCACATGTTTTACGGTCTTAGGTAATTTTTCAAATTTATTTATTGCACTATTTGTGGCATCAGGAAATTTACAAGGATGAGCAGTTGATAAAACCACACAATCATTTAAAGATAATTTTTTAACAACCCCTACTCCAACTGCAGTATGTGGATCTAGTATTATGTTGTTTTCCTCATAATTTTTTTTGATTACTTCTAATGTCTCTTGCTTATTACAACTTTCAGATAAAAAATCATTTTGAATTACTTTCAAATTATTCTTTTCAATTTGGTAAGAATTTTTTTGAATTTTTTTCATGATTTCTAAGGTCTTTAATGTGTCTAAGTTATTTGTATAATAAATTAATCTTTCAAAATTGCTTGCTAGCTGAATATCCATACTTGGAGACAAAGTCTCTTTTACTTCTTTTGAGACATAATCCCCTTTGGATATGGCTCTATGTAAAATATCATTTTCATTTGTAGCAACAACTAACTTATCAATTGGTAGTCCCATTTTCTTAGCAATATATCCTGCAAAAACATCTCCAAAATTTCCAGTTGGAACTGAGAATGAAACAGGTTTGTCAGTATTAAGTTTAAAATATGTATAAAAATAATATACCGATTGAGTAATAATTCTTGCCCAGTTTATAGAATTGACACCGGACATATTTATTGATTTTGAAAATTCTAAATCAGAAAACATAGTCTTAACTATATTCTGACAGTCATCAAAGTTTCCATTTATTGCAATATTAAAAACATTTTTTTCATCAACAGTAGTCATTAATTTTCTTTGGACAGATGAGATTCTGTTATGTGGATGAATAACAAAAATATTTAAATTAGATTTTCCTTTAATTGCATCTATCGCTGCAGCACCTGTGTCTCCAGAGGTTGCAACAACAATATTTATCATTTCATTATTTTTACTTAGATAATATTCATATAAATTTCCAATAAACTGCATAGCAACATCTTTAAAAGCCAGTGTTGGGCCATGAAATAATTCTAATAATTTGAGTTCTTCAATTTTTGAGATTTTGACAACTTCTTTTTCTCTAAATGTTGAGTACGACTTACTAACTAAGGAAAATAAGTCTTCTTTTGAAATAAAATCTCCAGTAAATAGATTGATTATTTCAGTAGATAACTGATTATAATTCAAGTTTTTTAATTCTAGTAACTCCTGTGAACTAAATCTTTTCAGGGATTTTGGCACATAAAGACCCCCATCATCTGCTAGACCTTTTATAAACACTTCTTTAAATGTAAATTCTATTTTGCTATTTCTTGTGCTGATATATTTCATTTAATAATTTTTTTTTCTAAAATATAAATATATTATAAGAATTGAAATCGCCATCGAAAACCAAGTAATTGCATACTTTTTATGGTTGTTTGAAATATTAGCAGTAATCACTTTGGGTTTTGGGATCTTATATTCTCCATTTAAATATATAATATATCTTGAAAATCTCTTTCCAGTATAAGAAAAAACATCATCTCTATTTAAAGTAAACCAATAATTTTTTTCAATATCGTTTTCTGGTTTAAATGAATTTGCTTTAGTTTGTAATTTCAATGTTCCAATTATATTAGTCTCATCAAATAGATTAATTTCTGATTTTTCTTTTTGATCAAAATTTATCCATCCTCTATTGATTAAAAAATTTTCATTATCAATTACAATAGGATTAATTACTTCAAATCCAGGATTTCCGTTTTCATTTAAGTTGTATAAATAGATTTGTTTATTAAAGTCAACTTTCCCTGAAGTTTTTATTCTGAGATAGTTTTTTTTATCTGCTTTAGATAATTCAATAGGAATATTTTCTAAAGAATTTTCAATTTCACTAATTAGATCTAATTTCCAATTTAATCTGTATAACTGCCATGCCCCTAGAGATAAGAGTATTAGAATAATAAAATATACAAAAACAGAAAATAAAAACTTATTCTTCAATTTTTAAAAATTAACTTCCCCAAATATATATGGCTGCAAATAAAAATAACCAAACAACATCGACGAAATGCCAATACCATGCTGCAGCTTCAAATCCAAAATGATGATCTTTATTAAAATGTCCTAACTTACCTCTCCATAAACATACTGCTAAAAATATAGTTCCAACAACCACATGAAAACCATGAAAGCCTGTAGCCATATAAAAGACAGCCCCATAAATATGACCAGAATAATCAAATGTTGCATGATGATATTCATAAGCCTGAAGCAAAGTAAAACCAAAACCCAAAATAACTGTTAGTGTTAAACCTTGAATAAAGCTTTTTCTATCATTTTCTAATAACGCATGATGAGACCAAGTTACTGTTGTTCCTGATAACAACAATATCAATGTGTTTATTAATGGAATGTCCCAAGGGTCAAAAGTTTCTATATCTTTTGGTGGCCAAACATTTCCAACAAACTCGTTTGGAAATAAACTAATATCAAAGTAAGCCCAAAACCATGCTACAAAAAACATTACTTCTGAAGCTATAAATAGCGTCATTCCATATCGGTGATGTATTTGTACGACTGGGGTGTGGTGTCCTTGATGTTCAGCCTCTATTACAACGTCTCTAAACCACATATATGCACCATAAATGACTAAAGCTAAACCCAAATACATTCCCCACGATACATCATTATGCATGTAATAAATCGATCCAATTGCCAATACAAGGCATGAAAATGAGACATAGATTGGCCAAGGACTAGGGTCTACTAAGTGATAATCGTGTTTTTTTTCAGCTGACATATTTCTGATTATGATTGTTTATAATAATCTGTCGAGAAAAAAGTATATGACATAGTTACATCTTTAAGATTTTTAGTGCTTGGATCATTAACCAACTCTGGATCCAAATAAAAAGTCATAACGTAAGTTGCTTTCTCACCAGCTTTTAGCTCTTGTTTTTCAAAACAAAAACATCCTAATTTACTATAATATTTTCCAAAACTTGCAGGAGAAACATTAAAGCTAGCTACTCCATATGTTGTTTCATTACTATAATTTTCTACTTCAAATTCTATTTTATTTACTTGCCCAATTTTAACGTCAATTACATTTGATTTAGCTTTAAAATCCCATGTAAGATTGTTTACATTGGTGTCAAATCTAACGCTAATTATTTTATCTAAAACAATTTTTGGAGCTTCTTTAGATACTTGTGTAGTCCCACCAAAACCAGTAATTCGACAAAACACATCATACAGGGGAACAGCAGCAAAAGATAATCCAAGCATTAGAAAAAATACACCAGCTAACAAAATTGGAGTTAAAGTTTTTTTTTTAATCATATCTGTCTATCAAATACTCCCACATTATATAAAGTAAAAATAAATAAAAAAATCATAAATGCTATGATTGTAAACGCAGTTAAAATATTTTTTTTTCTAGTTTTTTTGTCAGGTTTTATCATAAAATTTTATCTATTAAAAAAAGGACAAATATCAAAAATAAATACAAAATTGAATAACCAAATATTGATTTAGCTTTTTTGGGCTCAAATTTATTTTTTTTAAAATTGTAAAGTTCAAAACATAAAAAATTATAATATACAGTTAGGACTAAAGAAGGAATTAAAAAGATTAAACTAACAAAACCAATTGCAAAAGGTAAAATAATAACTGGAACCATAATCAATGAATAAATAAGTATATTTAATTTTGTATTTTGAATTCCATTTGTTAATGGAAGCATAGGGATTTTTGCTTTTTTATAATCATCTGATTTGTACAAACTTAATGCCCAAAAATGAGATGGCGTCCAAAAGAAAATTATTAAAAAAAATGTTAAAGGTTCAAAAGAAAGAGAATTAGTAGCTATTGTCCATCCAATAACCGGTGGTAAGGCGCCTGAAGCACCGCCAATTACTATATTTTGTGGAGTTTTTCTCTTTAGCCAAACTGTATAAACTAAAACATAAAATAGAATCGTGAATAATAATAAGCCAGCTGATAATCTGTTTGCAAAATAATCAAGAGCTATTACAGAAAATATAGATAATGTTATACCGAAAATAAGTGCTTGATTTTTATTTACTTTGCCGATTGGTATTGGTCTAAGACAGGTTCTTGTCATTAAGGCATCTAAATCTGACTCGTACCACATGTTTAATGCTCCAGCAGCTCCCGCACCAATTGATACTAATATAATTCCAATTATTGCATCTTTAGTAGCAATGATATTGGGTGCCATCAGTAATCCTACAGCACATGTAAAGATAACTAACGACATTACTCTTGGCTTCATAAGCTTGAAGAGCTCAGAAAAATCAAAAACTTCTTCTTGACTTAAATTTCTATTTTTTACCTTAGACTTAATCATTTTTTTTTTAATCTAAAAAATCTAAATTATTAACTAGTAGATTTTTCAATACCCTCATCATCTTCAAACTTTGGTAGTTCTTCAAAAGTGTGAAAATTAGGTGGTGATGGTACAGTCCATTCTAGTGTTGTAGCACCTTCTCCCCAAGGATTTTGTTCTGCAGCTTTTTTCTTATAAAAAGCATAAATTAAATTTGCAAAAAATACTACAAGACCAATAACAGATATGTATGATCCTATTGATGATATATAGTTCCATCCAGCAAATGCATCTGGATAATCAGCATAACGCCTTGGCATTCCTGCTAATCCTAAAAAGTGTTGTGGAAAGAATACTAGATTTACACCAATAAAAGTTAACCAAAAGTGTAGTTGACCTAAAAATTCAGAATATTTATAACCAGTCATTTTTTCAAACCAATAATAAAAACCTGCAAAGATTGCAAAAACAGCACCTAAAGACAACACATAGTGAAAGTGTGCAACAACATAGTATGTGTCGTGCATTGCTGTATCTACACCTGCATTGGCAAGAACAACACCTGTTACACCACCTACAGTAAATAAAAATATAAATCCTAGCGCCCAAACCATTGGTGTTTTAAATGAAATAGATCCACCCCACATAGTAGCAATCCAAGAAAATATTTTTATACCCGTTGGAACTGCAATGATCATTGTAGCAGCTAAAAAATAAGCTTTAGTATCTGTACTTAAACCTACAGTATACATGTGGTGTGCCCATACAACAAATCCTACTACCCCAATAGCAACCATAGCATAAGCCATTCCCAAATAACCAAAAACTGGTTTCTTAGAAAATGTTGAAACAATATGACTAATCATTCCAAAACCTGGTAAAATTAAAATATAAACTTCCGGATGGCCAAAGAACCAAAATAAATGTTGAAATAGAACTGGATCTCCACCAGTTTGTGCATCAAAGAAGGCTGTACCAAAATTCCGGTCAGTTAAAAGCATGGTAATTGCTCCTGCTAGCACTGGTAATGACAACAATAATAAAAATGCCGTTACTAGTATTGACCAAGCAAATAAAGGCATTTTATGCAATGTCATACCAGGAGTTCTCATATTTAAAATTGTAGTGATAAAATTGACAGCTCCTAAGATTGACGAAGCACCTGCTAAGTGTAAACTTAGAATTGCAAAGTCCATTGCAGGTCCAGGTTGGCCTGCTTTAGAAGATAGTGGAGGATAAATTGTCCAACCACCACCTACACCTGTTTGTCCAGGAGGACCATCCATAAAAATTGAAAGTATTAATAAAATAAATGAAGTAGGTAATAACCAAAAAGAAATATTATTCATTCTTGGAAATGCCATGTCTGGTGCACCAATCATAATTGGAACAAACCAATTTCCAAAACCACCAATCATAGCTGGCATCACCATGAAGAAAATCATAATCAATCCATGGCCAGTTACTAAAACATTATATAAATGATAATTGCCTCCTAATATCCCATCACCAGGATGCATCAATTCCATTCTCATTAGAACAGAAAATGCTGTCCCTATTACACCTGCAACAATAGCAAATATCAAATACATTGTTCCAATGTCTTTATGGTTTGTGGAATAAGCCCAACGCTTCCAACCTGATGGTGTGTGATGATCGTCGTGAGATGCGGTTTGTGTATACATATTATTTACTTGCTAGTTTTTTAAATTGATCTTTTTCTATAATTTCTTTTGCAAATTCTATTTTCGCACCCATTAACCAATCTTTATAATCTTCCTCTGAAACTACTCTAACAGTAATCGGCATAAAAGCATGTTTAATTCCACAAAGTTCTGAACATTGACCATAATAAGTTCCAATCTTTTCGGCTTTAAACCAAGTTTCGTTAATTCTTCCTGGTACTGCGTCTCTTTTTACTCCAAAAGATGGTAGTGCCCAGGCATGCAATACATCGTTTGCAGTAATCAATACTTTTATCACTTTATTTACTGGAACAACTACTTCATTATCTACAGCTAACAATCTTGGCTGATTTTCTCTAAGATCTTCTTCTTCAATCATATAAGACTCAAAAATTATATTCTCATCTGGATACTCATATCCCCAATACCATTGGTAACCTATGGCCTTAACAGTAACATCAGCTTTTGGAATTGTATCTTGTTTATACAAAATTTTAAATGATGGAACCGCCATTACAATAAGAATTAAACATGGAATTAATGTCCATAATATTTCAACAGTAACGTTATGTGTTGTTGTTGATGGATTAGGATTTTTAGAAGCTCTAAATCTAATACATGCATAAACCATTAGGAATAAAACGAATACGCTAATAGCAATTATTATTGGCAATAAAAGATTGTTGTGAAAGTTAACAATATCTCTCATTCCATCTGATGCAGGGTTTTGAAAACCTAACTGCCAGTCTTTGGGCTGATTAGCAAAAGCACTTGAAGTGATAAATATAGATGTAAATATATATAAAATTTTATTCATTTTTTAACACTATATAGATTGTCTTTTAAAAAATTACACTTTAGTTTTCGCGACAAAATATCAATTAATTACATAATTTATGATTGATAAAGCTGAAATAACTGCTGTTTCTGATCTGAGAATATTCTCATTAATTTTAATAGCCTGAACACCTTTGTAGGAGAGAATCTCTTCCCTTTCTAACTCAGAAAAATCACCCTCAGGACCAATAATAATACAGCTAGGTTTATTTGAGAGTTTTTTTAAGTCTAATTTGTTAGTTTTCGAATTAAGGTCTGTAAAAATTAAATCAATTTTATTATTATTTAAAAAATTACTTAGACTTTGAGGATTTTCTAAATTAGGAATTTGAATCCTATTAGATTGTTCAGTTGCTTCAATAATAACTTTTTTCAGTCTATCTTTATTTATTTTTCTAACGATTGTTCTATCAAATATAATTGGCAAAAATTTAGTAACTCCTAACTCAGTTGCTTTTTGTATCATAAAATTAAAATAATTTGATTTAATAGGGGAAAAAGCAAGCCATAACTCTTTTGAATTTTCTTTTTGTCTCAATTGTTTTGTTATATTAAATTCAACTATACTCTTTGAGATACTTAATATTTTTGCTTCCCATTCTCCATTATTATTAAACAGAGAAAAAACTTCATTCACTTTAACTCTCATAACTTTAGAAATATAATGAGATTGAGATTTATCAAGTTTGTCTAATAAATTAATTGATAAACTTTTAGGAAAAAATAATCTAATATTACTCATATTAATAAATTAGTTTATGAAAAATATTAAAGCAATAATTTTTGACGCATATGGAACATTATTTGATGTCAATTCAGCAGCTGAAAAATGTAAAGATAAAATTGGTGATAAGTGGGAAGGTTTTGCAAATTACTGGCGAACTACTCAGTTAGAATATACTTGGCTAAGGAATTTAATGAAAAGACATAAAAATTTTTGGCAAGTGACAGAAGATAGTTTAGATAAATCTATGAAAGCTTACAAAATTAACCCTTCGATGAGAACTGAATTGTTAAATCTTTATAAAATTTTATCACCTTTTGAGGAAGTGCCTAAGGTCTTAAAATTACTCAAAGAAAAAAATTATAAACTAGCTATTCTTTCAAATGGCACACCTGCACTTCTAAATGAATTAGTTAAAAGTAATAAATTAGATAATCTATTTGATGATCTTTTTTCAATAGAAGAAGTTGGAGTTTATAAACCAGATTCAAAAGTGTATGATATACCAATTAAAAAATACAAAATTCAAAGTGAAGAAGTTGCTTTCTTAAGTGCAAATACTTGGGACGTCTCTGGTAGTGGAAATTATGGTTATAATTCAATTTGGGTAAACAGAAATAATAACATTTTTGATAATCTTGATTATGAACCCCAAAATGAAATTAAAAATTTAAAAAGATTAATTGATTTGATTTAATTAATAATCGAAAGAGTAAACATGATCAAAGGACAAAGGGCAGGGAATAGCGCAATTGCAGTGAAGATAGAAAAAGATAAATCTTATTATTGGTGTGCGTGTGGCCAATCAAAAAAGCAGCCATTATGTGATGGCTCTCATAAAGGAACTGAGTTTAACCCAGTTGAATATAAAGCAGATGAAACAAAAAAAATGTTTTTTTGTGCATGTAAACAAACAGATAGTCAGCCTTTTTGTGATGGATCACATAACAAAAAGTGACATTGAAATTAGAAATTTATTAACTAATTTAAAGCTATGAGCAATATCGAAATAAGTAAAATTATCGACCCTATTCCAGCATCAGATGGTGCTGGGGTTAAATTAAAAAGAAGTATTGGTGTTGAACCAAATTACTTTGATCCATTTTTAATGTTAGATGAGTTTGGATCAGAAAATAGTGAAGATTACATTGCAGGTTTTCCGCCCCACCCTCACAGAGGAATTGAAACTGTTACTTATATGCTTGCTGGAGATTTTGAACACAAAGATAGCACAGGCGGTAAGGGTAGAATGACTGCAGGTGATGTTCAATGGATGAAAACGGGTAGTGGGATAATTCATTCTGAAATGCCAGCAATGAAAGAAGGTAAACTTCATGGTTTTCAATTATGGGTAAATATGCCAGCTAAATTGAAGATGAGTAAGCCTGAATATATTTATATTGATGCAGATAAAATGAGTGTTCATAAAGATGAAGACAAACAAGTTAAAGTCATAGCTGGTAAATTTGAAAATGCCGAAGGCCCTGTAAAAGGTCATAATGTTGAGCCAGTTTATTTTGATGTTGAATTAAAAAAAAATAAAAAATTTAATTTTAAATTACCAACTACTCATAATGCTTTTATTTACCTAGTGAATGGCGAAATAGAAATTGGTAAAAATAAACATGTCAATGTTAAAGATAGTACTTTAATACTATTAACAAATGGTGAAAATTTAATTGTAAAAGCTAAATCAAATGCCAAATTTTTACTCATTTCGGGAAAACCAATTAATGAAGAAATTGCTAGAGGTGGGCCTTTTGTGATGAATACTAAAGCAGAAATCTTGCAAGCAGTTCAAGATTATCATAATGATACATTTGTAAAATAATGAAAACAATACAAATACAAAAATTTGGTGGTCCTGAGGTCTTAGAGTTATCAGATATAGAAATTGGAAAACCGGGTCCAAAAGAAGTCTTAATTAAAAATTTATCTATCGCTGTTAACTACATTGATGTTTATCATAGAACAGGGTTATATCCTATCCCACTTCCAAGCGGTATTGGGCTTGAAGCATGTGGAATAATAGAGGAAATTGGTTCTGAGGTAGATTTGTTTAAAGTTGGAGACAGAGTAAGTCATGCATCAATGCCAATAGGTGCTTATTCAGAAAAACAAATAATGCCACAAGAAAAATTGGTAATTGTTCCAGATGGAATTTCAAATGAAATTGCTTCATGCATAGTTTTAAAAGGAATTACAGCAGAATACTTGCTCCACAGAAGTTATGCAGCAAAAAAAGGTGATAAAGTATTATTTCATGCTGCAGCTGGTGGTGTTGGACAAATTTTATGCCAATGGGCAAATGCCATTGGATGCACTGTCATAGGAACTGTGGGTTCAAAAGAAAAAGAGGCTATAGCAAAAAAAAATGGATGCCACCATGTAATAAATTATACTGATAATAATTTTGTCGAAGAAGTTGAAAAGATAGTCGGTAAAAATGGAATTGATGTTGTCTACGATGGTGTAGGTGCAAAAACTTTTGAAGGTTCAATTGAATGTTTAAAAGTTAGAGGGATGATGGTAGCTTTTGGAAATGCATCTGGCTATGTTCACACACTAGATATAAAAAAACATATAAATGCTAAAGGTCTTTTTTTTACCCGACCTTCGATAGCACACTACACAATAACAAGAAAAGAATTAGAGGACTCTGCAGCAAAAGTTTTTGATGCAATTCTATCAGGTAAAATAAAAGTAGAAGTGTTTAAAAAATATTCCTTAAATGAAGTAAAAAAAGTTCATGAAGATTTAGAAGCAAGATTGTTAACTGGTCCTGTGGTAATACTACCTTAGCTACATAATTTCTTGATCAATATCCATATCTGACATATGAAGTTTAAGAGCTTTAGTTGAAATTTGAATTTCTAAAATAAAAAATATTATTGAAATTATCATTGACAAACAGCAAGAGCCAAAAATAATTCTAGCTATAAAAATTTCATTTAGATAAAGACCGAACACAGTTAACATATTAAACAAAAAACCAAAAGCTGCGAACATAATTGTAAATTTTAAGAGACTAATTCTTTTGTTTAAGTTTATAAACTGAGCTTTCCATTCGGGAGGAGTGTGTTTTTCAAAAACATGGGCATCGTGAATTTTTCTAATTAAACCGCTCAGTGTATGAAACCTGTTACTGTAAACTCCCATTAATAGAGGAATTGCAGGAAACATTAAAGCTGTTACTGTGTAATCTATATTCATACGAATCAATTTGATTATGAATCTAGCCTTTGTTATTTACAAGTAAATTATTATGAACCAAATAAAACTTTTTATTGAATTAATTAGATTAAAAAAACCAATTGGCTATATGCTTTTATTTTGGCCATGTGCTTGGGGCTTGACTTTGGCATATGATTTTTCAAATAAACTAAACGATTATTTTTTAAATTTAATACTTTTTTTCTTAGGAGCTGTTTTAATGAGATCTGCTGGTTGTATTGTAAATGATATTTTAGATAAAAACTTTGATAAAAAAGTATCAAGAACAAAAAATCGACCTATTGCTTCAAGTAAGATATCTATAAAGCTGGGTATTATTTATGCATTGGTTTTATGTTTTCTGGCATTGTTAGTTTTGTTGAACTTCAACACTTATACTATAATTCTTGCTCTAGGTTCTATGCCGCTAGCTTTTACATACCCTCTAATGAAGCGCTTTACTTACTGGCCTCAACTTTTTCTAGGAATTACATTTAATTATGGATTAATACTTGGTTGGACATCAGTTAAAGGTGAAATAAGTATAATTCCAATACTATTTTATATTGGAGCCATATTTTGGACACTGGGATACGACACAATTTATGGATATCAAGATATTAATGATGATGAAATTATTGGATTAAAATCAACCTCTATAAAATTTAAAGGAAAAGAAAAAAAATTTTTATTGTCATGTTATTCGATTTTAATAATACTTTTTATAATTGGTGGAAACTTTATGAAATTCAATAATTTATATTTTTTTTTAATTTTAATTCCATTTGCACATTTATTTGTTTATCAAATAAAAAATTTCCAATCTAGAAATCCTCAAAACTGTCTCGAAATATTTAAAAGTAATAACCTTTTGGGTTTAATAATATTTTTAAACTTACTTATTTCAAAAAATTTATAATGATAAAAAAAGAAATTTATAAAAGACTTTACCAAGATTACTCAAAGAAATATTTGGATAAAATAATTCTTTCTGCTTTTTTTTCAATATTAGTTGCTGGAAGTACATCTTCAATCGCTTGGCTTTTAGACCCTGCTATAAAAAAATTATTTATAGAAAAAGATCAATCTTTAATAATATTTATTCCCTTAATGATTATTGTTGCTTTTACAGTAAAGGGTTTATCGTTATATTTTGCAAAAGCTACTATGATTGGTGTTGGAGAAGAAATTAAAAAGAAACTTCAATATGATATGATTAATACTTTAATAAAAACTGACACTCAAATTATAGATAAAAAACATTCTGGTAAATTTATTTCAAATCTAACGTACGATGTTACTCATATTACTAATTTATTAAGTAACGCAATTTTAACTTTATTTAAAGACTCTCTAACTCTAATTGGGTTACTGACAGTTATGTTTTTACAAAATTGGAAGCTAGCACTTATTTCAATTATAATGATACCTCTCGCTAGTATTTCAGCGAAAACTCTGGGTAAAAGAATTAATAAAGTAGCTACAGAGGCTCAGGAAAAATCTGGTTTTTTAACTACCTACCTAGTTGAATTATTTAAAAATCATAAATTAATAAAAATATTTCAAAAAGAAGAATACGAAAAAGACAGAGCCAATAAACATCTCACACAATTAAAAGAGAAAAATCAAAAGATACAAACTGTTTTTGTAAGAATGTCTCCAATTATGGAAACTTTAACAGGAATAATGATAGCAGTTTTAATTTTTTACTCTGGAAAACTAATGGCTAACGGTGAAGTAGATATTAATAATTTTTTTTCATTTTTAGCCGCCATGATGCTAGCATACCAACCTGTAAGAGCATTATCAACTTTGAACATGGTTTTAAATCAAGGTTTATCTGCAGCCTCAAGGATTTTGCCAATTATTGATCAAAAAAATAAAATTAATGATAGTGTTTCTGCTAAAAATTTGAAAATTAGTAAAGCTAAAATTGAGTTTAAAGAATTAAGTTTTGCATATGAAATTGATGAGAGCCAAACTCTGAAATCAATTAATCTAGAATTCGAAGGAGGAAAAATGACCTCTTTAGTGGGTCATAGCGGCTCGGGGAAATCGACAATACTTAATTTAATTCCTAGGTTTTACGATGCTCAATCTGGAAAAATTTTAATAGATAATCAATCTGTATATCAAAGCACTTTAAAATCTTTGAGAGAGGAGGTTTCCATGGTGAGTCAAGAAACAACTTTATTTGATGATACCATTAAAAATAATATTAAATACGCTAAAGAAGAAGCTACTGATGAGGAAGTTTATGAAGTTTCAAAACTATCTCATTGTGATGAATTTATAAATAATCTTCCAAATAAATTTGAAACATTGATAGGTGAAAATGGTGTCAGATTATCAGGTGGTGAAAAACAAAGATTATCAATAGCTAGAGCTATGATGAAAAAAAGTTCAATTATTTTATTGGATGAGGCAACTTCATCTCTAGACTCTGAAACAGAGTCTAAAATTCAAGAAGCTTTAAAAATTTTGACCAAAGATAAAACTACTATTGTTATTGCTCATAGACTTTCTACAATTTTAAATTCTAATAATATTTACGTGATAGACTCTGGAAAAGTTGTTGATAGCGGTAAACATAAGGACTTAATGATAAAATCTGAATTATATAAAAATTTTTATGAAAAACAGATTCAAAAATAAATATGTTTTTTTTAATATATCAAATAATTTTGTCAGTAATCCTAATTTTCTCTCCAATAATAATAATATTTAGAATTATTAAAAATAAAGAAGATAAAAAAAGATTTATCGAGAAATTTAGTATGTCTACAAAAAAAAGATACCGTGGAAAGCTAATATGGTTTCACGGGGCAAGTGTTGGTGAAATTTTGAGTATTGTTCCATTAATTAAGAATTACGAAAAAAATAAATCTGTAAATCAAATTCTTATCACATCAAGCACTTTAAGTTCAGTTAAAATAATAAAAAAATTTAAGTTTAAAAAAACAATACATCAATTTTACCCTATAGATCATATTTATTTCGTTAACAAATTTATAAATCATTGGAAGCCAAGTCTTGCAATATTCATAGAGTCAGAGATTTGGCCACTTATGTTTAAAACACTAAATCATAAAGAAATTCCTTTAATTTTATTAAATGCAAGATTAACAAAAAAAACGTTCAATAGATGGATGAAAGTTAAAAATTTCGTGGAGTCAGTTTTTAGTAAAATTACAATTGCTTATCCTCAAAATATTGAGACTAAATCTTATTTAAAAAAATTTAAAACTAATAAAATTAAATATATTGGAAATTTAAAATTTTCAGAAATAGATGATGAAACGGAAGATAACATTAGCAATAGTTTAAGGTTTAAAATTAGAAAAAGAAAAATTTGGGTAGCATCTAGCACTCATGCAAATGAAGAAATTTTTTGTGCAAAAACACACTTGGAGTTAAAAAAGAAAGAAAAAAATTTATTAACAATAATTATTCCAAGACACATTCATAGAGTAAAAGAAATAGTTTCCAATATTGAAAAGTTAGGATTAAAGGTTACTAAATATAGCTCAAATAATAATGATTTAAAAAAAACAGATATATTTATTATTGATACGTTCGGTGAGACAAAAAAATTTCATAAAATTTCAAGTTCAGTTTTCCTGGGTGGTTCAATCATTAAAAGAGGTGGCCAAAACCCACTGGAAGCTGCCAGATATGGATCAAGAATTTTACATGGACCAAATATAGATAATTTTAAAGATGTATATAAATTGCTCAAAACCTTTAATGTTTCAAAAAAAATTGTTACACCAAATCAATTAGCAAATTTAATTGTTTTCAATAAAAACAAGAATTCAGGCATTAAAATCAAGAAAATTGGAAGAATAATTTTAAAAAAAACTATAAAAGAATTAGACAGTCTAATTAATAATGAATTTAAAAAAGCCTAAATTTTGGGATTATAAATCACCAAATATATTTGCATATTTACTCTTACCTTTAGCTGTATTAATACAACTAAAAAAATTATTTGAATCTAAACCTAAATTAGAAATATCGAAAATAAAAACGATTTGTATAGGAAATATTTATATTGGTGGAACTGGCAAAACTTCCTTAAGTATTAAAATTAATGAAATCCTAAATAAAAGAAATATTAAATCTTGCTTCATAAAAAAGTATTACAAAAACCAAATAGATGAGCAAAAGCTTTTAGAATCCAGAGGAAAACTTTTCACATCCTCTAAAAGACAAGATGCAATAAATCAGGCAGTGATGGAAAATTATGAAATTGCAATTTTTGATGATGGTCTTCAAGATATGTCAGTAAATTATAATGTTAAACTTGTATGTTTTAATAATCTAAATTGGGTTGGAAATGGATTAACTATACCAGCAGGTCCATTGAGAGAAAATTTAAAAAACTTAAAAAAGTATCAAAACGTATTTTTAAACGGTAATGAAGAAAACTTAGAAAGCATAAAAAAAGATATATTAAAGATTAATTCAGAAATTAATATTCATATTGGAAAATATATAGCGTTGAATCTAGATGAATTTGATAAGAATAGTAAATATTTAGTTTTTTCAGGTATTGGAAATCATCAAACTTTCGTATCGATGATCAAAAATTATGGTTTTAATATTTGTAAAAATATAGAATTTCCTGATCACTATATTTATAAAAAGAAAGATATTACAAAAATTCTAAAATTATCAGAAGAAATGGATTGTAAAATAATCACTACAGAAAAAGACTATTTAAGATTAAACCAAGATAAAATAGATAAAATTAAATTTATAAAATCTGATTTAAAAATAGTTGATGAAGAAAAATTAATAAATATTATTATGAAAAAAAATGAAACAGATTAAATATTTTTTTCAATTTTCACTTATCATTATTTTTTTTTCTTTGTTTAAAATATTAGGATATAAACTTTCATCAGCTGTAGGCGGTAAACTGTTTGAGATAGTTGGCCCATTATTTCGTTCAAAAAAATTGATACATTCTAATATCATAAATGCTTTCCCTAATTTAAATATTAAAGAGATAAATAAAATCAATAAATTAATGTGGAATAATTATGGTCGAGTTTTTGCTGAATATATGTTTATCAAAGATTTTAGAAAAGGCAATCTTCAGAATAATATTAAAATTGAAGGTCAAGAAATATTAGAAAGTATAAAAAATAATAATAAACCAGTTATATTTATTTCAGGTCATTTTAGCAATTTTGAACTGATGGCAATGCATTTAGAAAAATCTGGGATAAATTTATCAGCTATATATAGACCATTAAATAATATTTTTTTGAATAATATTATGGAAAGAATAAGAAAAAAATATATTTGTAAAAATCAAATTAAAAAAGGAATTGGGGGCATGAAGAAACTAATTAATTTAAAAAAAAATAATTATTCAACAGCTCTAATGATTGATCAAAGAGTTTCAGAAGGGATAAGTTCTAAATTTTTTAGTAAAGAAGCCCTAACCACAACTATTCCAGCTCAATTGATTAAGAAATTTAATATTTCTGTAGTTCCTGTTTTTATTGAACGTGTTCAAGATATTAATTTTAAGATTACTGTAAATAAACCAATTAATTTTACTGAAGATACCTCAATTAAAGATATCACAGATAAGTTAAACAAAATTTTAGAAAAAATGGTACTACTTAAACCTGAACAATGGATTTGGTCTCATAATCGTTGGAAATAATTATTGCTTTTTTTTAATTTTTTCTCGTTTTTGAAAAGCTTCTTTGTAAGAAAAATAGGGTTCTTGTAATTCTACATTCCAATAATTCAAATTTTCAATACTTATTTGTTTTCCTGATACTGCACACTCAACATAGTTGCCAGGTTCTAAAATTTCAAAATTATTTGGTAAATATTTTATTTTTGCTAATTTTTTTGTCATTTTTAGTTTATATACTTCTATATGAAAATTGGGATAATAGGAAGTGGCGGAAGAGAGCATGCTATTTGTCATAGTTTAAAAAAATCTAATAAAATAAATAAAATTTTTTGTTTTCCAGGTAATGCAGGAACAGCACAGTTTGCAGAGAATATAATTCTAGATTTAGATAATTTTGAAACTTTAAAAGATTTTATTATAGAAAACAGAATTGATTTAATTATTGTTGGTCCAGAAAAACCATTAGTTGATGGTTTAGTTGATTATTTAGAAACATTTAATATTAAGGTATTTGGTCCAAATAAAATAGCTTCTCAGCTAGAAGGTTCAAAAATATTTACAAAACAACTTTGTGAAAAATACAAAATACCAACAGCTAAATTTGGGGTTTTTGAAAATAAGAATGATTCAAAAAATTTTTTAAAAAATTCAAAATTTCCAATTGTGATTAAGGCTGACAATTTAGCTTCAGGTAAAGGAGTTTATATTTGTGATAATAAAGATGAAGCTCACACTGCCATAGATGAAATTTTTAATGGTAAATTTGGAATTGCAAAAAATTTATTAATTGAGGAGTTTCTTGATGGTGAGGAGATGAGTTTTTTTATTATAAGCGATGGTGTTAACATTAAAAAATTTGGAACTGCTCAAGATCATAAAAGAGTTTTGGAAGGAGATAAGGGGAAAAATACTGGGGGTATGGGTGCATATTCTCCATCTAGACTTATAAGTGATGAATTAGAAAAAAAAATTATGAACAAAATAATTAATCCTACTTTAAAAGGTTTGTCTGAGCTTGGTAGTCAGTACAAAGGTTTTTTATATGCAGGTTTAATGATAATAGATAATGAGCCTTATTTAATTGAATACAATGTGCGAATGGGGGATCCTGAATGTCAAACAATACTTCCTAAACTTGAAACAGATTTAGTGGAAGTTTTCTTAGCATGTTGTGATCAAACTCTAGATACAGTTGTTCTAAATTGGTCAAATAAAAAAAGTTTATGTATCGTAGTTTGTTCAAAGGGTTATCCTGATACATTTAAAAAAAATATTGAAATTAAAAATTTAGAAGAAATTAATTTAGAAGTTAATGATTATCTATTTCATGCTGGAACACTAAAAAAAAATGAAAAAACATTTGCTATTGGTGGCAGAGTTTTAAATTTTATTTCTTTATCTGATGATTTTAGGTTAGCAAAAAATAATATTTTAAAAAATATCAATGAACTTAATTGGCCTGATGGTTTCTATAGGAAAGATATTGGTTATAAAGTAATAAAGTAATGCGTATAATATCTGGATCTTTTAAAGGTAAGAAAATTACCGAACCAAAAGACTTTGAGACAAGACCTCTCAAAGATTTAACAAAAGAGTCTATCTTTAATATAATCAAACATTCAAATAAATTTAAAATAAATTTAGCAGATTCCGATATTCTTGATTTATTTTCTGGTGTTGGTTCCTTTGGAATTGAGTGTCTATCTAGAGGAGCAAAGAGTGTCGTTTTTGTGGAAAACTATGATGGAGTTTTACCTATATTAAAAAAAAACTTATATGATTTAAAATCTATAGAAAATTATGAAATTATTGAAAAAAATATTATTGATAGTGATATGTTTTCAAATCTCAAGAAAAAATTTAATATTATTTTTTTAGATCCTCCGTACAAAGATAAAAATTTAGAAAATTTACTAAAAAATATTTATGATGAAAAAATTCTTAATAAAAATGGTATTATCATAATTCATAGACACAAAAACGAAAAAGATATAATGCCAAAACAATATAAAGTAATTGAAGAAAAAAAGTATGGAATATCAAAAATAATATTTCTAATAATTTAAATTAATAACTTTCTTGTTTCTTTTTTAATTAGCTCAACCGCTGGCTGATCATAGGGGTTTAAGTTAAGCGATTTGCCTAACAATATTGTCTCTAGAATAAAAAAACAAAACAATTCACCTAATGTTTTTTCATCTAATTTATTAAATTCAAAGCTTCTAAATGGAATTTTTTTTTTTAAAAAAACTGTTTCGGTTGCTAATTTTTGAGAATACAAAATCTGATTAGCTGTTTTATTTTTTAAGAATTGATTGCCATCTAAAAATTTCTTGTTATCTATTTTGTTAGATCTACTGTCTTTCGAAAAGAAAAAAGTAAAGAAATTTTTTTTAAAACCACTTAAATATAGTTGCATTGTACTATGATTATCTTTTGGCATATTAGATATTATTGGCAATATACCTTGGCTTTTTTTCCCTAAACTTTCACTTACAAGCTGTTTATACCATTCAAGCAAATTATTGAAATTTGAATTATAGTTAATGATTATAGAGTTATACTTTTTATTTTTTAGATAACCCAGTATAGAGCTTACATTAGAAACTAAATTATTCATAAATCGTTTATTTTTAATCAAATTATTTAATTGCCTAAATTTATTTGGATTTAGACCCATTAATTCAGCTGGCAACATTCCTACTTCAGACAAAACAGAATACCTTCCACCAATATAATTGTTATGATGAATAACCTCTGATTTTAAACTTTCAGCCAGTGAATAAAGGTAACTTTTTTTGTTTTCTGTTATAAAAATATTCTGATCTCTTTTAGATAAAAGAATATTAGCATTAGTGATCGTTTCAAGAGTATTTCCAGATTTGGAAATAACTAAATTTAAATATCTTTTTCTTTTTAAATCATATCGAGATTTTAAATTATCAACAAAATAAATTTTTTTTTTTATAGATAAAAAATTATAAATTGCTTTTGCGCCTAATATTGAACCACCAATTCCTATAATTCTTATACTCAAATTCTTTTTAAGTCTATTAATTGTCTTAAAATTATACTTATCTTTATAGCTTTGTTTGAGAGATTCTATAACTTGATTATCTTCTTTTAAAAGATTTTTTAAATTTTTTTTTACTTTTAAAGATATTTTAGCACCTTTGAAATTTTTAAATACTGTATTTTTAGTAAACATTAATTCTTTTTTATTTCCTTAAGAATTAATTTTTCAATTGAACTAATAGTTTCATTTCCTTCTTCAAATTCTTCTTTATTTTTAGACCCTAATACCAGTGATTTTACATCTGATTTTCTATCTGCTTCCTCAATTTTTTTTTGACTTGGTACTGGTAATTCATTGTAACTAGGAGGTAATATTAACGGTGATTTTTTTTCAACCAAAAATTCTTCGCCACTTCTTTTATTCGGCTCAAATCCTTTTCTGAGTGTATTGCACGCAGAAAATAAAAAAATAATTGTTAAAAAAACTGTAATTTTTTTAATATTTTTCATTTATATTCTGTTTATTATTACTAAAAAATTCTGTCATAATCATGATAATTACTCCTAGTGTTATAAAAACATCAGCTAGATTGAAAATAAACCAATGAAATTCACCTACATGGAAATCTATAAAGTCTGGCACTGCCTTATAATACAATCTATCGAAGATATTACCTAGAGAACCCGCAAATATACTTAATAAAGCATATCTTTTAAGGCCTTTATTTATACAACAAATGTATAAAATAAATAAACTTACTAAAATTATAACGATTGTGAGAGCATTATAAAAACTTTTCTCATCAAAAGAAAATAGGCCAAAAGCAATACCCTCGTTCCAAATTAAATGAATATTTAAAAACTTTGACTCATATAAAATATTATCAAAATTTTTTTTAAATTGTTCCACAACATATAATTTAGAAATTCGATCTAAACTAAAAATTGTTAAAATAAATATAAAATTTAAAAATAAATTATTTTTTAAAAGTTTTAAATTGGGCATGTTGATCGTTCACAAGACTCAAGTCTAACTTTCCAGCATATCGGACATTTGCTTCCATTAGCCTTTTTAGTAGTAACAATTATTTCATCTTTATTAATTTGAACAACTGAAGCTTTTGAAATAATGCACAGCTCTGCAAAATCAGAGTCTTTTGTAAGTTTATAAAGTTTTTTATTTAATTTAATTTCTAGATCAGCTTCAAGACTCGAACCAATTTCTTTGCTAGTTCTTTTTTCTTCAATACTTATGTTGCAAATATCTCTTATTTTCATTATTTCATTCATTTTATTACTTAATTCAAAGTTTTCAAATTGCTTTGGAAAATTAATAAATTTTTCTAGATGTATGCTTATATTTTTTTTACCAATTAATTGATAGATCTCTTCTGTTGTAAAGGATAGTATTGGAGCAAACCATTTTAATAATGAGTCTAAAATTATTTTTAGAAGAATTATTGTGGAGTCTCTTTTTTTTGACCCTATTGGATCACAATATAAAACATCTTTTCTAATATCGAAATAAAAAGAAGATAGATCAACTGTACAAAAGTTTAACAATTCTTTATATAAGTTATGAAAATCGTAGTTACTAAAGTAATTTTTAAAATTTTTGTTAAGTATATAAATTTTATGTAACATGAACTGTTCTAGCTCAGGTAATTCTTGGGAATTTATTTTTTCCAAATCTAATTCTTCAAAATTATCATTTAAATTTCCAAGAAGGTATCTAAAGGTATTTCTTATTTTTCGATAAGATTCTGCATGTTGATCTAAAATAGAGTAATCTATTCTCAAATCCTCAGCATAATTAGATGAAGCTACCCAAATCCTTAAAATATCTGCACCATATTTTTTTAAAATGTCTTCAGGTGCAATCACGTTGCCTAAAGATTTTGACATTTTTAATCCTTTACCGTCTACTACGAATCCATGGGATAGTATATTTTCAAACGGTGCTTTTCCTCTAGTCCCACAAGATTCTAATAAAGATGAATGAAACCAACCTCTGTGCTGATCTGATCCTTCTAAATACATTGATGCTGGCCACTTTAAATCATCTCTTTTTTCCAAAACAAAGGAATGAGTTGAACCACTATCAAACCAAACTTCTACGATGTCACTTAATTTTTCAAAATCTTCTGCTTTATATTTTGGTCCTAAAAATCTCTGCGGATCGTCTGAAAACCAACAATCAGAACCCTCTTTTTCATAAATATTTGCGATATTTTCTATAACTTCTTCATCAATCAGAATTTCATTAGATTGTTTATTTATAAAAATAGGCAAAGGAACACCCCAAACTCTTTGTCTAGAAACACACCAATCAGGTCTTGTTTCAATCATTGATTTTAACCTTTCTTTACCTTTATTGGGATAAAAATTAGTTTCATCAATTGCTTTTAAAGCTTTATTTCTCAATCCATGACTTTCCATTGAGATAAACCACTGCGGTGTTGCTCTATGAACCAGCGGTGCTTTAGATCTCCAGGAGTGTGGATAGGAATGAATTAATTCACCATTCGATAAAAGTTTTTTCTGTTCTTTTAATTTTTCAATAACGATTGGATTGGCTTTAAAAATATGAATACCTTCAAACAATTGAACATTTTTTGTATATTTACCATCTCCATCCACAGTTTCAATAGCTTTAATTCCATTATTAATACATAAATTAAAATCATCTGGACCATGGCTTGGTGCACAATGTACAATTCCTGTTCCTTGCTCAGTTGTGACAAATCTAGCTTGCAACATTGGAATATCGTAATTAAATCCCAAATCAAAGAATGGATGATTACAGATAGTATCTTTAAATTCTTTGCCTTTAAATTTTTTAATTTCTTTAAAGTCACTGATATTACATTCTTTAATAACTGACTCTAATAAATCTTGGACGATAACTATTCTTTTATCTTTAAAATCTCCATCGTCATTTATTTGAATAATTATATAATTAAGAGCTTCATTGTAAGCTAAGGCTTTATTAGCTGGAATTGTCCAAGGAGTTGTAGTCCATATAATTATCTCACATCCTTCAAGTTCTTTAACACTAGAAGACTTAACTGGAAAAGAAGTATAAATAGTATCTGATTTATGATCTTGATACTCAACTTCAGCATCAGCTAAAGCTGTTTTTTCAACGGTTGACCATAATACTGGCTTAAATCCTTTATAAAGACTTCCTTCTTTTAAAAATTTACCAAGTTCTCTTACTATTTGAGCCTCAGCATCAAAACTCATTGTAGAATAATAATTTTCCCAGTCTCCTACTACTCCCAGTCTTTTAAACTGAGTCTTATGAACATCTATCCATTTTTCAGCAAATGATCTACATTCCTTTCTGAATTCAACTATGGGAACTTCATTTTTATTTTTTTTATTCTTTTTATATTGTTCTTCTATTTTCCACTCAATTGGTAATCCGTGGCAATCCCATCCAGGAACATAAATTGAGTCTTTGCCGTCCATTTGGTGAAATTTTACAATTATATCTTTTAGGATTTTATTTAATGCAGTACCCATATGGATATTTCCGTTTGCATAAGGTGGTCCATCATGAAGAACAAATTTTTCCTTACCTTTTCCTGAATTTCTTAATTCTTCGTAAAGATTAATGTTTTTCCAATATTCTAAAATTTTAGGTTCTCTTACTGGTAAATTAGCCTTCATAGAAAATGCTGTTTTTGGAAGATTTATTTTTGAATTACTCATTTTGTTTTTTTTGCAATGTTTAGGTCTTTTTTAATTTGATTTCTTAATTGATCTATATTTCTAAATTTTTTTTCTTTTCTAATAAATTTTAAAAAATCAACTGATAAATACTTATCATAAAGATTGCCAGAAAAATTAAAGAGATGGACCTCTAATAAGATTTTTCTTTGGTTAAATGTTGGCCTATAACCAAGATTTGCTATTCCCTTAAGATATTTTGAATTTTTATTTCTTAGAACCTTTACTGCATAAACACCTGGTTTTGCTAAAACATAATCTTTTATATCTATATTGCATGTTGGAAATCCAACTTTCTTTCCAACCTGTCGTCCTTTTTGCACAACTCCTTCGATAGACCATTTTCTATTTAAAAGTTTATTCGCTTTTGATAAATAGCCATTTTGTAATAAATTTCTTATTAAAGATGATGATACAATTTTTTTATCAATAAAAAGAGGTTTTGGTTTAACTACTTTATAATTATATTTCTGTTCATATTTAATTAGTAAATTTACATTTCCTTCTCTTTTATT
>CACGET010000014.1 GCA_902572155.1 uncultured Pelagibacteraceae bacterium
ATTACGATTGGGTAAGGAACTTCTTCAAACTTAGGAACTCTAACAAACTTCAATTTTTTGTTTTTCTCATCCATTTGAATATATTCAGGGGCTTCTCTTTCTTTATTAGCTAATGCGATATCTATAATGGCTAGTTGTTTTGATTTATCTCTGATTTCAATAGTATCTTCCTCTTTTGCAACATAACTTCCAATATTTACTTTTTTTCCATTTACTCTTACGTGACCATGGTTAATTAGTTGTCGAGCTGAAAATATTGTAGTCGCAAATTTTGCTCTATAAATAATTGCATCTAATCTTCTCTCTAATAGTCCTATCAAGTTTTCACTTGTGTCACCCTTAAGCATAACAGCTTTTTTATAAATATTTCTAAATTGTCTTTCGTTAATATTTCCATAATACGCTTTTAATTTTTGTTTAGCCTGTAATTGAATTCCATAATCTGAAGGCTTTGAACTTCTAGTTTGACCATGTTGGCCTGGCCCATAAGCTCTAGTATTAAAAGGACTTTTTGGTCTTCCCCACAGGTTTACTTTAAGTCTTCTATCTACTTTATGTTTAGAGTTTAATCTTTTTGTCATTTTATAGAGGGGTTTATAGACTTACTCCTCATTTTGTCAATCAACGTTTTCTTCCCAGACTAGCAAATACGCTTGATAATATCCGAGTTTCTTTATCTGAAAGATCCATCTTATAAAAAATATTTCTTAGGTTTTCTAACATAATAGGCTTTTTTTCTTTAGGCTTAAAAAAATTAATTTGTTCTAGATTATTAATACAAAGATTAATCATTGAGTGGATTTCTTTTTTTGAAGCTGATTTCACTTTTTTTGATTTTTTATACAGTGAAGTTTTTAGTTTTATTATACTAGCAACATATTGGGCAACAATAATCAAACTGTGTGAAAGATTTAATGATTTAAACTCAGGACTTGTTGGAATTTGAAGAGTATAATTTGCATAACTTATTTCATTATTTGATAAACCCGAGGCCTCTGAGCCAAATAAAAAACTAACTTTTTTTTTAAAATCTATCTTTTTTAAATCTTCAAGATTTATGTGTTTAATATTTTTATTTCTAAATCTAGCAGATGTTGCAATAACGTAATCAACATTTTTGACTGCTAATTCTAGATGGTTATACACTTTACTTTTGCTTATTATGTTTTTAGCACCAACTGAAGTTGCTAAAATTTTATCATTTGGATAAATTGGTTTAGGATCAATTACAATTAGGTTTTGAAAATTAAAATTTTTTATACCTCTTGCGCATGCACCAATATTTTCTGATAATTGTGGTTTATGTAAAATAAAAGAAATATTTTTAATGGACATAGATTAATCAATTCCGTGATTTTGGTTATAAGATGAGGTTTTGGAAATTTTTATTTTTTCTAAATATTTTTGATCAACTGACCAAATTGAAACCTTTAATGGATAACATTTGGCTGCATCTGATGAATGTTCAGATCCACAATCACCTCCTGGACATGCAGATAGAACTCCTAACAAGTCTGTTTCTGCAAAAAATTCCAAATAATCTCCTGGTCTTACAGGGCTAGCTTTCATGAAATATTGTTTAGTATCGTTGGTAAACCCTGTGCACATAAAAACGTTTAAAACATCGTGAACAATTTGCTCGGCTTTTTTTAAATCTATATTTTTTTCCTTAACTAAAGCTCTTGTTAAATTTGAATGACAACAATAATGATAATCATTTCCTGAGAGTAGTTTTGAAGTATATGGATCACACCTTGTTCCAATTACATCATGAACTGATCCTCCGTCACTGTCATATCCATACCAATCTAATGTATCCCAAGTAATTGTAGCTAAAGATCTCAAATAAGGAAGATTGCTATACATCTTATCACCTACAGAAATATGTGTTCCATAAAGAGCTCGGGTTTTTCCTGAATAAAATTTTTCTTCTAAATTATTTAGTTGAAATAAATTTAGATCTCCAACTTGAGGCCCTTCAACACTTTCAATTCTAAAAAAATTCCCATTATTCACTTCAAAGGTCTTTGCATCCCTAGGTGCAATAATAATTTCATTACTTTTCACTAAATATTTTCTGGCTTCTAATAAAACCTCAAGATTATCGTTTTTTAGATTAGAGTTAGGATAACAAACTACAGGTTTTGCACCTATTCTATCCTCTAAATTAAAGGGTTTTTTGGAAAATCTTTTTATTTTCATTATTAAATACTAGCAGGAGCATTATCTTTAAATAGTTTGTAATCTAAACTGTCTATTAAAGCCTTAAATGAAGCATCTATAATATTAGTTGAAACACCTATCGTAAACCAATTCTTTCCTTTTGAGTCTGTACTTTCAATCGAAACTCTAGTTACAGCTTCTGTACCTGTATTTAAAATTCGAACTTTATAATCAACTAGTTTAAGATCTTTAAGATATTCTGAGTATTTCTCTAATCGGTCTACATTTTGTCTAATAGCATTGTCTAAAGCGTTAACCGGCCCATTACCTTCACCTTCACAGATAATTTTTTCACCATCAACCTCTAACTGAGCTTTAGCTGATGATACAATTTCCCCTAAAGAATTTTTCTTAACAGATACGTCATACTCGTTAATTGAAATATATCTTGGTATTTCCCCAATTATTCTTCTTGCTAATAATTCAAATGAAGCATCTGCACCATCATAGCTATAGCCTATGAACTCTCTATCTTTAACTTCATTTAAAAGTTTTTTGATTTTTGGATCGTTCTCTTCTATATCAATATTAATTGTTTTTAATCTTGAGATTATATTTGATTTGCCAGATTGATCTGAGATAACTATGTTCCTTGTGTTACCAACATCTTCAGGTTTAATATGCTCATAAGTTTTTGGATCCTTTTGAACCGCAGATACATGTAAACCTCCTTTATGAGAAAATGCAGCTGCACCCACATAAGGTAAATGTTTATTTGGTTTTCTATTCAATATTTCATCCAATAACCTTGAACACTGAGTTAGGTTTTTAATATTTTCAGATTTTATATTTAACTCAAATTTAGTGGAAAAATCATTTTTTAAAAAAAAAGTTGGAATTAGAGACATTAAGTTCGCATTTCCACATCTCTCCCCTAATCCATTAATTGTTCCTTGGACTTGTCTCGCCCCTGACATAACAGCTGCTAAAGAATTACTAACTGCATTGCCAGTGTCATTATGTGCATGAATACCTAGATTATTTCCTGGTATTATTTTTATTACTTCAGAAACAATTTTCGTAATTTCATGAGGTAGTGTTCCGCCATTAGTATCACACAACACAACCCACCTAGCTCCTTGATCATAAGCAGCTTTAATACATTCAATTGCATAATTTGGATTTGCTTTATACCCATCAAAAAAATGTTCTGCATCAAACATAAATTCTTTCTTCGCTTTTATAAAATGTTTTGCACTTTCCTTTATATTTTCTAAATTTTCTTCGTTAGAAATCTCTAAAGCTATATCAACATGAAAATCCCAGGATTTCCCAACCAAACACACCGCTGAGGTATTGGCATTTAGTAAAGCAGATAAGCCAGTATCATTATCAGCGCTTCGACCAGGCCTTTTAGTCATTCCAAAACTAGTCAATTTTGCATTTTTATATTTATGATTTTTTTGAAAAAACTCAGTATCTGTTGGGTTAGCCCCTGGCCAACCTCCTTCAATATAATCAACACCTAAATTATCTAGTGCATTAGCAATTTTTTCTTTATCTTCTACAGAAAAATCTACACCTTGAGTTTGCGCGCCATCTCTTAATGTTGTGTCAAAAATATATAATCTATCTTTACTCATCTAGCTTTCCAATTTGTTTTACCATCTTTATCTTCTATTAAAACACCTTTGTCCAAAAGTTCATCTCTAATTTTATCAGCTTCCTCATAATCTTTATTGGCTCTAGCAATATTTCTTTTTTCTATCATAGATAAAATTTCAGTTTCGTTAATGGAGATTTGGTCTTTTCTTAAGCTTAACCAGCTTTCCTTAGTTTCGTTTAAAAGACCTATGAATTGACAAGCTGAGATAAATAGCTTTTTATCATCAATAGATCCTTTTTGTGCTTTTTCATAAAGATTATGTAAATTTGCAATATAACCTGGAGTATTTAGGTCATCAAAAAGAGGTTTTAATATTTCAATTGGAATAATAATTTGTTCATCGATTGATTGATAAACATTATACCATTTATTTATCGTACTATTACAATCCTTTAATAATTTATCATTCCAGTCTAGTGGTTGTCTGTAATGAGCACTAATGAGAGCTAATCTTAAAACTTGACCACTTATTTTTTTTTTAAAATCTTTTATCTTAAGAATATTACCTTGAGATTTTGCCATTTTTTCATTTGACATACTAATAAATGCATTATGCACCCAATAAGTTGCCAATGTATTTGTATTATTTGCACATCTTGATTGTGCAATTTCATTTTCATGATGAGGAAAAAGTAAATCAATTCCTCCTCCATGGACATCAAACTCATTTCCTAAAAATTTCTTTGACATTGCTGAACATTCTAAATGCCAACCAGGTCTTCCTTTTCCCCAAGGAGAGTCCCATGCAGGTTCATTTTCTTTGGAAGGTTTCCATAAAACAAAATCTTCGGTACTTTTTTTATTATCACTGACTTCAATTCTTGATCCAGCTATTAGTTCCTCTAATCTTTTATTAGATAGTTGACCGTAATCATTAAATTTTTTAACCTCAAAATAAACATGCTGATTACTTTCGTAAGCAAAACCATTTTTTATTAGCTCTAAGATCATATCTATCATTTCATTAATATGATCAGTTGCTTTTGGTTCTTGACTGGGACTTTCGCAATTTAAAAACTTACAATCCTCATGGAAATTCTTAATAACATTTTCAGTTAAATTCGAGATAGATATTTTTTTTTCTTGTGAAGATTTTATAATCTTATCATCTATATCAGTAATATTTCTTACATAAGTGACTAGAGGAAATTTATTTTTTAGTATTTTGAACAAAATATCAAAAACTACGATTGGTCTGGCATTTCCGATATGAGGATCATCATAAACTGTTGGACCACAAACATACATGCCTACATTATTTTCATTTTTAGGAATGAATTTCTCTTTTTTATTAGTGAGATTATTTGTTAAAAAAATATCCATATCTATAATTTTAGAAATATACTTAATTTTTAGATTTGTGAATCTAATTGATTAATTTGGAATTTTGCACACTGGAATAGGGTCCATTTTATGCAAATTTTGTTTTCTTATTTTTTCGTATTCTGCTCTATTAGTGGAATTAGGGTTGTTCATGGCCTCTTCTAATTCATTATATTTTAAACCTAATTGCCCCTCATCTGTTCTACCATCATCCCATAATCCATCAGTTGGAGCTGCATTGATAATTTCATCTAAAATATTTAACTCTTTTCCAAGCTCCCAAACTTCAGTTTTGCTACAATCAGCAATTGGTGAAATATCAACTCCACCGTCACCATATTTTGTATAAAAACCTACTCCAAAGTCTTCTACTTTATTTCCAGTTCCAACTACAATTCCTTTATTGGCTGCAGCTACTTGATAAAGAGTAGTCATTCTTAATCTTGCTCTTGAATTAGCAAAACCATGCTCATTATCGAAATTTGATAAACTATGACTAAAAGCTCTAAATAACTCATCTAAATTAATTGTATGAGCTTCGACATTTTTAAATTTTTTTAGCAGCCACTCTTGATGTTTCAAACTCAAATCATGTTGAAACGATTTTTGTTTTATTGGCATTGACAATACAATCGTTTTTAAACCAGTCATAGCACTTAAAGTGCTGGATACAGAAGAGTCTATACCTCCAGATATTCCAATCACAAGTGATTGTGCTTTACTTGGCATATTATCTACATATGCTTTAATCCAACTTGAAATAAAATTTTTTTTTTCTGCGGCTAACATGATTCTAATTTAGTAATTAAATAATTAAAAACAATGGCTTAAGATGCCGCTTGAATTGCATCTTTAGAATATCTGCTATTCTTTTTAATCTCGTCTGAAATTAAAAAAGCTAATTCTAAAGCCTGATTTGCATTTAATCTCGGATCACAATGAGTATGATATCTAGAAGATAAGTCTTTATCAGATATTTTTTGTGCTCCACCAGTACATTCTGTAACATTTTGGCCTGTTAATTCAATATGAAGACCCCCTGCATAACTACCTTCGCTTTGATGACATGCAAATACATTCTTAACTTCTTTAACAACACTATTAAAAGGTCTTGTTTTAAATCCAGTAGTAGCTTTAATTGTGTTTCCATGACATGGATCGCAAGACCAAATTACATTTAAGCCTTCTTTTTTGATGGCTCTAATTAGTTTAGGTAAATGTTTTGAAACATTATCTGCACCAAACCTTGAAATTAATGTAATTTTACCTTTTTCATTTTTTGGGTTGATTTTATTACACAAGTTTATTAAGTCCTCTGCTTTAAGAGTTGGCCCACACTTGATGCCAATTGGATTTTCTATTCCTCTACAAAACTCAACATGACCACCATCTAGTTGTCTAGTCCTATCTCCAATCCAAACAAAATGAGCTGAAGTATCGTGATTTTCTCCAGTGGTAGAGTCTGTCCTGGTCATAGCCTCTTCAAATGGTAACAATAATGCTTCATGAGAGGTCCAAAAGTTAACAGTGTATAGTCTATTATTAAAATCAGAAGTTATACCACAGGCCTCCATAAACGCTAAGGCATCTGCAATTTTATCTTCAAGTTCTTTGAATCTTTTTGTTTCAGGTGTTTTTTTTATATAATCTAAATTCCATAGATGAACTTTATTTAAATCAGCAAATCCTCCTTTAGAAAAAGCTCTTATTAAGTTTAATGTAGCAGCTGATTGAGAGTAAGCTCTAAACAATCTTTTTGGATCGGGAATTCTTGATTTTTTATCAAACTCTATACCATTTATATTGTCACCTAAATAACTTGGAAGTTCAACTCCATCTTTTACTTCTGTAGGAGCACTTCTTGGCTTTGAAAATTGTCCAGCTATTCTTCCTAACTTTACTACAGGCAATGAAGCTGAGTAAGTTAAAACTAATGACATTTGAAGTAATAACTTGAAAGTATCTCTTATATTGTCAGGATGAAATTCTGCAAAACTTTCAGCACAATCACCACCTTGTAATAAAAATGCTTTACCATCTACAACATCTGCAAGTTGAGATTTTAGATGTCTTGTTTCTCCTGCAAAAACTAATGGAGGATAATTTTTTATCTTATCTAAGACCATGTTTAACAAATCTTTATCCGGATATTCCGGTATGTGTTTTACAGGGTATTTTTTCCAACTATTTGTTTTCCAATTTTTCATATTCAACCTGAAAGTGTTTTAACAGACTTTTATGTATATTCAACTCTTCTGATAATTTTTATACAATATTAATAAATAGCTTATATTCATTAAAAACCCTCAACTAACTTACAAAGGGCTAACATACCTGGATCATCAAAATCTCTAGTTTTTTCATCAAACATTCTTGCTCTACCAATCAAAATTTTTTTTCCTTTAAAATTTTCTAATGCTTCTTTTGTAGCTGTTTTAAAAATTTCATTATATTTGATGTTATCCTTTGTTTCACTAATTTTATTTAATATTAAATCTAAAGTATCTAATATTGTTTTATCTCCATAATTAGTTTTTCCTCTCTCTTTAATTGTTATTATACATATTTCAAAAATTTCAATTACATTACTGTGTGTTAAAAATTTTTTACCTTTTAAAGATTTTGAGATATTCATTAAACAAAATGCTACAAGGGTACCAAAACTAGATCCAGATTTTTTTACAAATGCTTGAGAACAAATCATAAAATTATGTCCCAAATCATCGGTAAAATTATCTTTATTGTTTAATATTTCTTGAAGTCCATTTTGAATGGTAATACCTAAATCACCATCTCCAATTTTCCCATCTGCCTCATTAAAATCATTATAATATTTTTTCGATTTAATAAACAATTCATCAAAAATTTTTATCATTTCAATTTTATTAAACATCTTAATTTGTCCAGAAAGGACATTTTGAATTTGATAATAAATTTTTTTCTAAATCATCAGTAAGCTTCAAAACTGTTATAGACATACCTGCCATTTCCATTGATGTAGCATATCTTCCAACATGGGATTTGATAATCTTAATCTTCAGCTTTGTTAGATTTTCATTTACTCTTTTTGATATTATATAAAGTTCTTCTAATGGAGTTGAGCCTAAACTATTAATCATAATTGAAACTTTTTCTTCAGATTGTAATTTTATGTCTGCCAATAGTCTTTCACATAAATCATCAACCAATGGATCGGCCTGTCTAAGTTTTTCTCTTTTGATTCCTGGTTCTCCATGAATACCCATGCCTATTTCAATTTCATCTTCTGAAATTTCAAAGGTAGGTTTACCAGCCTCAGGCAATATACATGGAGATAAGGCTACTCCAAGAGTTCTAATATTTTCATTTGCAAGTAAAGCTAATTCAAATACTTCGTCGATTGATTTACCGCGTTCAGCCAAACTGCCAGCGATTTTAAAAATATAAATCATACCAGCAATACCTCTTCGTTTTGATTTTTCTTGATAAGAAGCACTTGCTATATCATCTGCGATGATCAATTTTTTTGTCTTTATACCTTCTTCAGCAACAATTTCACATGCCATTTCAAAATTCATAACATCTCCACCATAATTTCCAATAATACACAAAACTCCATTTCCATTATCTCCATTCCTAATAGCTGATGTAATCTGATCAACAGATGGTGATGCAAATACAGATCCAATTGCACATGCATCTAACATTCCTTCACCAACGTATCCTGTAAAAACAGGTAAATGTCCTGAACCTCCACCAGTAACTATTCCAACTTTGTTATTAGCTTTTACTGCTCTAGTGATGACACTTTCATTATCTTTAGCAAATGAATATATATCTGGGTGTGAGGCTACCAATCCTTGAATTGACTCTTTAACAAAATTGCTCGGTTCATTAATAATTTTTTTCATATACATAATTTAATACAAAAAAATTAATTAACTACAGATGATTTGCTATTCCACAGTAACTGATTTTGCTAAATTTCTTGGTTTATCTATATCAAAACCCTTCTTTAGAGCTGAATAATAAGCTAATTTTTGTAGAGGAATTGTTAAAAGAAAAGGTAAAAGATCATCATTGGTACTTTCAACTTCAATTGTTTGCCAAATATTTTCCGAAATTACTTCGTCTGAGCTTTTATTTGTAATAAGTAGAACTTTTGCACCTCTAGCAATAACTTCTTGCATATTGGAAATTGTTTTCTTGTAATAACTGTCGCGTGGAGCAAGAACTACAACTGGCATGCCTTCTTCAATTAATGCCAGTGGTCCATGCTTCATTTCGCCAGCTGGATATCCTTCAGCATGAATATAAGAAAGTTCTTTTAATTTCAAAGCTCCCTCTAAAGCTATTGGATAAGAGTATCCTCTACCTAAAAACATTGACCCCTTTGCGTTATTAAAAGTGCTAGCAATTGTTTGAACTTTATTATCAGTTAATAATGTTTGCTTAATTAGTTCTGGTAATTTCTTTAATTCAACTAGTTTTTCTTTAAATTTTTTATTGTCTAAATCTTTTTTCATTTTCCCAATCTTTAAAGCAAGAATATATAAAATTAAAATTTGACCTAAAAAAGCCTTTGTAGAAGCTACACCAATCTCAGTTCCACAATGAATGGGTAGAATAAAATTTGAATCTCTAGCAATTGAACTTTCTATTACATTTACAACAGCACATGTTTTCATTTCATTTTTATTACATAGATCCAAGGCAGCATAAGTGTCTGCAGTCTCACCAGATTGTGAAACAAATACGTATAAGTTATCTTTTTTAAATCTGTTTTTTCGGTATCTAAATTCCGAAGCTATATCTACACTCACTTCAAATGATGTAAGCTCTTCAAACCAATATTTAGCCATTAAACATGAATGATAAGCTGTACCACATCCAATTAATGTAATTGACGATATTTCATCTATTTCCCAAGGAAAATTATATATATTTATGTCATTGTTGAGATTATCAATATATTCTTTAATTCCATTTTTGATGGTTAGTGGTTGTTCTTCTATTTCTTTTGCCATGAAGTGTTTAAACTCACCTTTATCATAATTTTCCTCGTCAGATGAAAGTTCTAATACCTTTTTATTAATCTTTATTCCTTCTTCGCTAAAAAATTCAACATGATCTTTTTTTATAAAACAAAATTCTCCATCATTTAAATAAGTAATTTTATTTGTCATTGATTTAAGTGCATAAGAATCTGATCCTAAATAATTTTCATTTGGTCCATATCCTACTGCCAAAGGTGAGCCACGTCTTGCTCCTACTATTAAATCAGGTTCATCTTTAAATAAAATGCCTAAAGCAAAACTTCCATGAAGTAATTTTAATGTTTTCTTTATTGCATCAAAATAGTTGTCTATTTTTAAATGTTCAGTAATTAAATGGACAATTACCTCAGTATCAGTTTGAGATTTAAATATATGTCCTTTGCCAATTAAAAACTTTTTTAATAATGTTGAATTTTCAATAATTCCATTATGAACTACTGAAACATTATTTGATGAATGAGGATGAGCATTAAGAGTATTAGGAACACCATGTGTTGCCCATCTTACATGTCCTATTCCAGTAGAACCTTCAAAATTTTGTGACAATAAACTTTTTTCTAATTTATCTACTCTACCTTCTGTTTTAATTTCATTTATTGAACCATTAGATAATGTGGCAAGGCCTGCGGAATCGTAACCTCTATACTCTAATTTTTTTAAAGAATTTATAATTGAAGCGGTTACTTGCTTATTACTATTTATACCAATTATTCCACACATTGTTATTTATTTTTTCTTTTGTAATTTTTCAATTCAATTTGTACACTTCTAGTTAAAGCTAATGATTTTTTTTTTACATTTCTTGTAATCACTGAACCTGCGCCAATAACACTATTTTGATTTAAAGTTACAGGTGCCACTAATGAAGAATTAGATCCTATAAAAACATTATCCTTAATTGTAGTGTTGCTTTTTTTTACTCCATCATAATTACAAGTAATGGTACCAGCGCCAACATTTACGTTTTTACCAATTTTAGTATCTCCAATATAAGTTAAGTGATTGACTTTAGTTTTTTTGCCTATTGTACTTTTTTTAATTTCTACAAAATTTCCAATCTTAGATCCCTCTTTTAATATCGTATTAGGTCTTATTCTTGCGTAAGGACCTATCTCTACTTTATTTTCTATTTTACAATTTTCAAGATGTGAAAAAGATTTAATAATAACGTTGTCACCTATTTTTACATTTGGTCCAAAAACTACAAAAGGTTCTATGGTCACATTTTTACCAATTTTTATATCAGAAGAAAAATAAACAGTGTCAGGTCCAATCATTTTAATGCCAGATTTTAAAAATTTTCTTCTTAGCTTCTCTTGATTTTTTTGTAAATTTAATTGTTTCATCTATGCAATTCTTTATATTAAGTATATATATTTCTTAATTCACAATATATTTCTTAAAAATACTTTTAAATGAGTCAGATATTTACAATTCTTTTCGATTTAGATGGAACCTTGGTTGATACAGCTCCAGATCTAATGAAAGCACATAATTTTGTAATGAACAAATTTGGTTATCCAACAAAATCTACAGAGGAAATTAGAAATTTAGTAGGTCAGGGTGCTGGCGCTATGATTGGAAGATCAATATGGGGTCAGGCAAAAAAAGAGTTTGGAAATGTTAAGGATAAAAAAATCAAAGAAGAGATGGTAAAAGATTTTATCGATTACTATGGAAAAAATATAATTAATGAAAGTACTTTAATTAATGGTGTTAAAGAATTTTTGATTTGGGCTAAACAGAAAAAAATTTCAATGGCAGTATGTACAAACAAACAAGAGCATCTAGCAATAGATCTTTTAAAAAAAATTGGGATTTATGATTTTTTTGAATATGTTGCTGGATCTAATACTTTTGATTATTGTAAACCAGATCCAAGACATTTAACTTCAGTAGTAGAAATTTTAGATGGTAATTTAAAAAAAACATTAATGATCGGTGACAGTGAGACAGATGCTAACGCTGCAAAAAATGCTGGAATACCTGTGATCCTACTGGAAGATGGATACACAGAAAAAAATATTAGCGAAATTCATCATAATCACCTTATAAAGGACTTTGTTAATATAGAGAAAATTGTGACTAAATATATTTGATTGATTATTTTTTTTTAACTATTAAAAACGTTTCGTTAATTAGGAGTCATTTTGATAATACATAATATAAAAGTTTACCCATCTAAAATTCATTTACCAAAAAATAAACAGTTAGCTTGGAAGATTGCTGAAATTTCAAGCGATAACGCAAAATTGGATAAAGATGCTATCGAAATGGTAATTAATAGAATTATTGATAACGCATCAGTAGCTATAGCTTCTTTAAATAGAAAACCTGTAATCTCAGCAAGAGAAATGGCTTTAAGGCATTCAAGAAAAAATGGAGCAACTGTATTTGGAGTAAACTCAAAATTAAGGTTTGATTGCGAGTGGGCAGCTTGGTCTAATGGTGCAGCAGTAAGAGAACTTGATTTTCATGATACTTTTTTGGCAGCTGACTACAGTCATCCGGGTGATAATATTCCGCCTCTGTTAAGTGTTGCTCAACAAAATAAAAAAAGTGGTCTAGACCTTTTAAGAGGAATTATAACAGCCTATGAAGTTCAGGTTAATCTTGTTAAAGGTATTTGTTTACACAAACATAAAGTAGATCATATAGCACATCTTGGTCCAAGTGTTGCTGCGGGTTTGGGAACTATGTTAAAACTAAATACGGAAATAATTTATCAAGCTGTTCAACAAGCACTTCATACTACAGTATCAACTAGACAATCAAGGAAAGGTGAAATCTCCAGTTGGAAAGCGTATGCGCCTGCTCATGCAGGAAAACTTGCAATAGAAGCTGTAGATAGAGTAATGAGAGGTGAAGGAGCTCCTAGCCCAATTTACGAAGGTGAAGACAGTGTTATTGCTAGAATTTTAGATGGTAAAAATGCTAAATATAAAGTTCCATTACCTAAAAAAAATGAGAGCAAAAAAGCAATTTTAGAAACTTACACAAAAGAATACTCTGCTGAATACCAATCACAAGCATTAATAGATTTAGCAAAAACTTTAAAGAATAAAATTAGCAATTTAAATCAAATTAAAAAGATTGATATTTTCACAAGTCATCATACTCATTATGTAATTGGTACTGGTGCTAACGATCCTCAAAAAATGGATCCTAATGCAAGTAGAGAAACTCTAGACCATTCTATAATGTATATTTTTGCTGTTGCATTAGAAGATGGAGATTGGCATCATGTTAAATCATATAGTAAATCTAGAGCAAATAGAAAAAGTACTATAAAATTATGGCACTCAATAAAAACTCATGAAGATAAGAAATGGACAAAAAAATATCATGATCCTGATCCAAAGAATAAATCTTTTGGAGCAAGAGTAGTAGTTACTTTGAATAATGGAAAAAAAATAATTGAACAACTTGAGCGAGCAGATGCACATCCATATGGAACGAGACCATTTAAGAGAAAAAATTATATAAACAAATTTTTAACTTTAACCGATGGCATACTTGCTAAAAAAGAAAGTGATAGATTTTTAAAGACTGTACAGAATTTAAAAAATTTAAAACCTGGTCAATTACATAAATTGAATATAGAGGTTAAAAAAAATGAGCTAAAAAAAAATATTAAAAAGGGAATTTTTTAATGCATTTCATTGAAAAAGAACCTAGCCAAAAAAGAATAGATTTTAGCAACAAATTAAAAACAAATAAAATTTTAAGAGTGCCAGGTGCTTACAACCCCCTTACAGCTAAATTGATTGAAGAAATTGGTTATGATGCAGTTTATGTATCTGGAGGTGTTATGGCAAATGATCTTGGATTTCCAGATATTGGTCTAACAACATTACAAGATGTGAGCACAAGATCATACTTAATATCAAGAGTAACAAACTTACCAACAATTGTAGATATAGATACTGGTTTCAAATCTTGTAAAGAAACAATAGAAATTTTTGAGCAATTTGGAATTACTGCAGTTCATATAGAAGATCAAATAGAAAGAAAAAGATGTGGTCACTTAGATAATAAGGAATTAATTTCAACAGAAACAATGGTAAATAAAATTAAAGAATGTGTTGCAGCTAAAAAAGATGATAATTTTAAGATCATTGCAAGATCTGATGCTAAAGGTGTTGAAGGAATAGATAAGATGATTGAAAGATGTAAGGCTTATGTTGATGCAGGGGCAGAAATAATATTTCCAGAAGCGTTACATAATGAAAATGATTTTGAAAAAGTTAGAAAGGAATTGTCGTGTTATCTATTAGCTAATATGACAGAGTTTGGTAAGTCAAAACTATTTAATTATAAAGAATTAGAGAATTTTGGATATAACCTTGTAATTTATCCTGTTACAACTCAAAGATTAGCAATGAAAAATGTAGAAGATGGATTAAGAGACATTTATGCTAATGGACATCAAAACAACATCATTGATAAAATGCAAACTAGAAAAAGATTATATGAACTTGTCGACTACGAAAAATACAACTCTTTAGACGAAAAAATATATAATTTCAGTACAGAAGGTCATGAATAATGAGTGAAGAAATTAAAAAAGGGTTATTAGGAGTTACTGTTGACGAAACAGCAATTTCAAAAGTAATGCCTGAGATTAATTCTCTTACTTACAGAGGATATGCTGCTCAAGATTTATGTGCTAATTGTAAATTTGAAGAAATAGCATATTTAATTTTAAATAAAGAATTACCAAATAAAAAACAGCTCAAACAATTTGAAAAAGAAGAGTCTAAAGAAAGAGTTTTATCTAAAACATTACTAAATGTTCTAAAACAGATGCCAAGAAAATCACATCCAATGGATGTAGCTCGAACAGCTGTAAGTGTTATGGGTCTTGAGGATAAAGATACAAAAGATAATTCACCTAGAGCTAACTTAAGAAAAGCAATGAGAATATTTGCAAAAACTCCTGTTGCATTAGCTGCTTTTTATAGATTAAGAAAAGGAAAAAAAATTATTTCACCAAAGAAAAAATTAACTTTTGCAGAAAACTTTTTTCACATGTGTTTTGGAAAAGTTCCAAACAAAGATATTGTAAAAGCTTTTGATGTTTCTTTAATTTTATATGCTGAACATAGTTTTAATGTCTCAACATTTACTGCAAGGACTATAACTAGTAGTTTATCTGATATTCATGGAGCTATTACTGGTGCTATTGCAAGTTTAAAGGGACCTCTGCATGGTGGAGCTAACGAAGAAGTGATGCACATGATGAAAAAAATTAAAAAACCAGATTATGCTTTTAAATGGATTAATAAAGCTCTCGATAATAAAGATGTGGTAATGGGTTTTGGTCATAGAGTTTATAAATCTGGCGACTCTAGAGTTCCAACTATGAGAGAATATTTTTCAAAAGTTGCAAAAATTAAAAAAGATACGACCTATGAAAAAATTTATGATATTGTTGAAAAAGTGATGATTGAAAGAAAAAACATTCATCCAAATGTTGACTACCCTACTGGTCCCACTTACCATTTAATGGGTTTTGATACTGATTTCTTTACACCAATATTTGTTATTTCAAGAATTACTGGTTGGTCTGCGCATATAATGGAGCAGCATGGTTCTAACAAGTTAATAAGGCCTCTTGCTAGTTATAACGGAAGCAAATATCGAAAAGTAAAAAAAATTAATCAAAGATAATTTAAATTATTGTTTCTCGATTTTTGCAAATCTGCCATTGCAAATAATTTCACATTTAAAGTTATGTAGTTTTACAAACTCATCAATTGACTGCTTAACTCCAGGTGCGTATGTTAAATCATAGTCGTCACAAAGAATTGTTCCTTCGTTATCAACTACTTCTTTACAACAAATCAGATCATTTCTCACAGTGTTGTATTCATGTCCACCGTCTAAAAAAACATAGTCTATTTTAGACATATCAATTTTCTTTAAAATCTTATTCGAATTACCTTTTATTAAATGGACATTTTCTCCAAATTTTTTTAGCAGTTCTTCTACGGCTTTCAAACTGTAAGGGTCTTGTTTTTTAATATATTTATACCAAATCGTTTTTATAGGGTTCGAAAATTTAGTATTAGGTATTATTTCGTTTTTATTTTCATCGCTTTCTTCAAACAAATCTAGGCCTATAAATTTAAAATCATTTTTATGAATTTTATAAAGTAGTTCGCAAACATTTCTTGCCGTAACACCATGGAATACTCCAACTTCAAGAAAAATCTTAGGTTTTTTTTTTAATATTTGATTAAGAAAAAAACTACCAACACCAGGTTGTTTTAGACTAGTTTTTCGAAAATATTTCTTGTACTTCAACTTAATAAAGCCGCCATACCAAATGCTGCTAATGTAAAGATTATTAATTCCATTTTTTTTCTTAACTAAATGCTTCTGCCCATGTACCTTGAGTTGATGCTTTAGAATATTCTGTTGCACGACCTTCAAAGAAGTTCATATGTTCTACAGCATTGAGCATAGTATCTAACCATCCTAATGGATTTTTATCAACATCATAAATAGGCTCTAAACCTAGTTGTACTAATCTTCTATTACCAATAAATCTTATATAATCTTTAACTTCTTGAGCTGTTAATCCCTCCATTGGACCCATCTCAAAAGCTAAATCTATGAACGCATCTTCATGCTCTATAATAGTTCTACACGCTTCATATAGTTCTTTTTTTAATTTTGGCGTCCAGATTTCAGGATTTTCATTTATAAATTCCTTAAATATTCTTATCATAGAATTACAATGAAGAGTTTCGTCACGAACCGACCATGTAACTATCTGACCCATACCTTTCATCTTATTATGTCTTGGAAAATTTAATAAAATTGCAAAACTTGCAAATAATTGTAAACCTTCTGTGAAAGCACTAAATACAGCAACTGTTTTAGCTATATCTTCTTTTGAATTTACATTAAAATCTTGCATGTAGTCATACTTGTCTTTCATTTCTTTATATTTCATGAAAGCTGAATATTCAGACTCGGGCATTCCAATTGTGTCTAGAAGGTGTGAGTAAGCTGCAACATGTACCGTCTCCATTGCTGCAAAAGCAGTCATCATCATCAATACTTCTGTTGGTTTAAAAACTGTTGTATAGTGTCTTAAATAACAATTGTTTACTTCAACATCTGCTTGAGTAAAAAATCTAAATATTTGTGTTAATAAATTTTTTTCTGATTGAGATAAATTTTTTTGCCAGTCCCTCACATCATCACCTAAAGGTACCTCTTCAGGTAACCAATGAATTCTCTGTTGGGTTAACCAAGCATCGTAACACCAAGGATATCTAAATGGTTTGTAAACCGGATTTTCAACTAATAATCCCATTTTTTTTGGTTGAATAATTTCTTTTTTTTTAGGTTGAATAATTTCTGAATTTATTTTTTCTGCTACTGGCATGATAGACACTCCTCATATTCTGGTTCTTCAGTTTTGGTTGTTTTATTTTTGTATACGTTAGCCATAATATCAGTTGATTTTGCATCATTGATATTTTCAGCTCTTTGAATTGATTTTGATCTACAGTAATAAAGGCTTTTCAAGCCTTTTTTCCAAGCATCAAAATGAATTTTGTGTAATTCTTTTTTATGTACATCAGCCGGTAAAAATAAATTAACAGATTGAGCCTGGGATATAAATGGCGTCCTATCACCGCTTAACTCTATAATCCAAGCCTGATTTAGCTCAAATGCTGTTTTAAAAACATCTTTTTCTAAGTCTGTTAAAAAATCCAAATGTTCTACTGAACCTTGATTAGTAGTGATTGTAGACCAAATTTCATCATCATTTTTACCATGACCTTCTAAAATTTCTTCTAAATATCGGTTTCTAACATTAAATGAACCTGATAAAGTTTTGTGAGTGTAGCTATTAGCTGCTATCGGTTCTACCCCAGGGGAAGCTCCACCACAAATAATTGAAATTGATGCAGTAGGTGCTATTGCTGTTTTATTAGAAAATCTCTCTTTGTATCCATACTCTGCTGCATCAGGACATGCTCCTCTTTCTTCAGCTAAATCTTTGGAGGCCTGATTAACCTTTTCATGAATATTTTTAAATATTTTTTTATTCCAGGATTTTGCCATAACTGACTCGAGGGGGATTCTATTTTTTTGTAAAAAAGAATGAAAACCCATTACACCTAAACCCACACTTCTTTCTCTTTCAGCAGAATATTTGGCATCTTTAAATTGATCAGGAGCTTTATTGATAAAATCAGAAAGAACATTATCCAAAAATCTCATGACATCACCAATCATATCTGGATCATCTTTCCATTCATCGTATTTTTCTAAGTTAAGAGAAGACAAGCAACACACTGCTGTCCGGTCTCTACCATCTTTATCTATGCCTGTTGGCAAAGTTATTTCACTACATAAGTTAGAAGTTTTAACTGTTAAGTTGGCTAGCTTATGATGTTGTGGAATTTGCCTGTTAACTGTATCAATATAAATTATATAAGGTTCACCAGTTTCTATTCTTGCAGTTAATAATCTTATCCATAAATTTCTTGCAGAAATAGTTTGTTGGATTGTGCCGTCAGCAGGACTTTTTAATGCCCACTGTTCGTCTGTTTCAACAGCTCTCATAAATGAATCTGAAACTAAAACTCCATGGTGTAAATTTAGAGCTTTCCTGTTTGGATCACCGCCTGTTGGTCTTCTCATTTCAATAAATTCTTCTATTTCAGGGTGATCAATTGGAAGATAACAAGCTGCAGAACCTCTTCTTAAAGAGCCTTGGCTGATTGCCATAGTTAAGGAGTCCATAACTTTAATAAATGGAATTATTCCTGAAGTTTTTCCAACTTTACCAATTTTTTCTCCTATAGATCTTAAATTACCCCAGTAACTTCCAATCCCCCCACCTTTTGCAGCAAGCCAAACATTTTCACTCCAAAGATCTAAGATACCACCTAAGCTATCTGAAGCTTCATTTAAAAAACACGAAATAGGTAAACCTCTTTTTGTTCCACCATTTGATAGAACAGGAGTGGCAGGCATAAACCATAAATTACTTATGTAATTATAAATTCTTTGAGCATGTAAGTTATCATCAGAATAAGTACTGGCTACTCTAGCGAACAAATCTTGGAAAGATTCATTATGACCTAAGTATCTATCTTTTAAAGTTGCTTTTCCAAAATCAGTTAAATTAGAGTCTCGAGAACGATCGATTTTAATTATAATCCCTTTATCATTTTGGAATAATTCTGTTTCATTGCTTAATGAAAAGAGATCTGGTCTATTATTTTTAGAAATTTCGGTAACTCTAGGGCTATATTCAGAGACAGCTTTCTTTAAGGCTTGAGATAGAACTTTATTCATATAATTAGTATTATGTTTATTAATTTAGCGAAAACAACTAGATGTTGTATGCGCTTAGTGTTAATATACTATATAAACAATAAATCAACAGAACATATATAGAACATTAACAAAAAAATATCAATAAAAAAATCAAAAAAATAGTAAATAACTAAGTAATGAATGAGAAAATCAAAATAGATCCTTATGGTTTTAGAGAATATGACGCTCGATGGTTGTACGAAGAAAACATTAATTTAGAGGGAATCAAGAATCTTGGTAAAGGTTTAGGAACACAAATAAAAAAACATACAAAAAAAAATAACCCTAGAGTTATTGTCGGTCATGATTACAGGTCTTATAGTGAAAAAATAGAAACATCTCTAATAGAAGGTTTGATTTCAACAGGATGTTTTGTAGAGAATGTCGGCTTATCTTTGTCACCGATGGTATATTTTGCCCAATTTAATTTAGATGCTGATGCTGTTGCAATGGTTACAGCTAGCCATAATGAAAATGGATGGACAGGAGTAAAAATGGGTATCCAAAAAGGTCTAACACACGCTCCTGAAGAAATGCAAGAGCTTAAAGATATTACTCTAAACGAAAATTTTTACAAAGGAGATGGAAATGAAAAGAAAATTAAAAATTTTCAAGAAGTTTATAAAAAAGACTTAATAGAAAAAAATAAATTAAATAAAAAAGTTAAAGCAGTCGTTGCATGTGGAAATGGGACTGCAGGAATTTTTGCGCCTGATATATTAAGAGGAATTGGATGTGAGGTTGTAGAGTTAGATTGTGAACTAGATTGGACATTTCCAAAATATAATCCCAATCCAGAAGATTTAGAGATGTTACACGCGATTACCAAAGCTGTAAAAGATAATAATGCTGATATAGGTTTCGGTTTTGATGGTGATGGAGATAGAGTTGGAGTTATTGACAACCAAGGAAATGAAATATTTTCAGATAAAATTGGATTATTAATAGCTAGAAATTTATCTTATAAACATAAAAACTCTAAATTTATAGTTGATGTAAAATCAACTGGTTTATATTCAAAAGATGAAATTTTATTAAAACATAATTGTGAAACTATTTATTGGAAAACAGGACATTCTCATATTAAAAGAAAAGTAAATACAGAAAAGGCTCTAGCTGGCTTCGAAAAAAGTGGGCATTTCTTTTTTAATCAACCTTTAGGTTATGGATATGATGATGGAATTAACTCAGCTATTCAAATTTGTCATCTTTTAAATAATCAAAATAATACTATGTCAGAAATAATAAAAAATTTACCTGTTACATATCAATCACCAACAATGGCTCCATTTTGTAAAGACGAAGAAAAATATCAATTAGTTGATGAATTAGTTAAACAAATTAAAGAAATTAGAAATAATAAAACTTTAATTGATGGACAATTAATAAATGAAATTCTAACAGTTAATGGAGTAAGATTTTCTTTTGATGATGGCTCTTGGGGGCTTATAAGAGCATCATCTAACAAGCCATCTCTGGTAATTGTTACAGAAAGCCCAACTTCTAACGATCGAAAAAAAAAGATTTTTGATTTTATTGACAATTTATTAGAAAAAACTGGTAAAATAGGAGAATATGACCAAAAAATCTAAATGTTAGTAAAACTCATTTACAACTAATAAGTGTTCATAAAAATTACAAGAATCATTTATTTTATTCATGTGAGGTGATGGAGGGAGACTGAAGTCACCTCTTTTTTTGTTAAAAACCAAGATTAATTGTAACAAAATCTATTTCTTATATATTCAGAAAATGGCAGATAAAAAAATCAGATCGTTTGCAAAAACCTTCTCTTGGAGACTTTTAATTTTTATATATTGGGTAATTTTCGGTTATATATTTACAGGTACTTTTACCGGTGCGGGTATATTAGGTTTGGGCTCAATAATTCCTCTTGTCTTTTATTACTTTCATGAAAGAATTTGGAATAAAGTTAAATGGGGTACTAACTAATATTTATCTTATATAAATTTTTTAAGTCTTTCAGATACAATAATTCTTTTATTATTAATATAATCTTCATGATTTTTTTCGATATTTTTTAATTCATATAAGTAATTGACCATAACTCCAAATGATCTGTTGAAACCAACTTCTGAAACATTAGCATTAATAATTATATCATCAATTATTGCACCATTACCCAAATGAAACCTACAAACATCATTAATAGGTCTTTGCTTTTGATTTTTTTCATTTGCTAGATAATGTGAAACTAATTTTTTTATTGAGTCTTTGTTCGAAGCGATTCGAGTATCGCCAATCTTTAAATCAGCTGATCTTAAAAATGATACACTCTCATATGGAAATTTACCTAGAATAAGTTTAATCTTATTTTCATCTAAATTAAAAAACCATTTTCTAAAACCTGGTATAGGTGAGAGTGTTCCAAAATTTTTTATATTAGGTAACTCTTCTTGAATTTCATAAACAACTCTTTTAATTAAAAAATTTCCTAAAGTTACTCTTGATAATCCTTCTTGACAATTACTAATAGAATAAAAAGTTGCAGAGTCATATTTTTTTTCTCCATCGGAACGAGGCTTTGTTAATTCTTGGATAGATCTACCGAGACCATTGGTGAGAGCTACTTGAACAAAAATTATTGGTTCATCTTCTAATGCTGGATGAAAATATGAAAAAAATCTTCTATCTTCCCCCAATCTTCTTTTAAGTTCATCCATATTTTTGATTTCATGAACCCTTTCATATTTCATAATTTTTTCCAAAACTGCCGCTTTAGTATCCCAAGTGATTTTTTCAAGTTTAAGAAAGCCAGGGTTAAACCAAGATTTAAATAATTCTCTTAAATCCTCATCTAAAGATTTTAATTCTTTATTATCGTTTAAAATTTTTAATAAATCCTCTCTTAAGGACACGATTGTTGAAATACCATTTGGAGACATGTTCATTCTTCTAAAAAGTTCTCTTCTCTTACCTTCGGAAACCATAAACAAATTATATAAATTTTTATCATTTTGAGTTTTTTTATAAGCCTCAATTGCCTCACTTACTTTAGTGTGATTTGGTTTAAATTTTTCATTTATCTTTTTGAAAAACAAAATTTTATTTTCTGGGGTTAATGTCTGATATAAATCAGTAATATTTCTTGCTACTGTGATACCAAAGGCTGCACCTTTATTTGAAATTAAATCATCACATAATGAAATTATAGAATCAAGATCGTTCTTTTTTATATCATTTTTTTTGAATAATTTCTGACCTACATCTGCAATTGATGAGATAATTTCTTTTAAATTAAACATAAGAATTTAACCTAATAATCTTTTTTTTAAATTAAAGTTAAATATTCAAGAAAAGATCTTACTGAAACTATTAATAAAAATGATCCAAATATCTTACTAAGTAACTTTTTGTTAATTTTATACACTGCTTTAGCTCCCAGTCTTGCCATAAACATCGTCACAGGCACAAATACAATGAAGCCCAATAAATTAATATAACCAAAGCTAAAGGGTGTATTGATATTGTTTATGATTTTACCTCCTAAAATCATAGTTATTGTTCCAGTTACAGAAATTAAAAAACCAATTGCAGCTGCAGTGCCTATAGATTTTCTAATATCATAACCAAAAGTTCTCATAAAAGGTACCATTAAAGACCCACCACCTATTCCTAAGGGCACAGATATAAATCCAATCACAACACCAGATATATTCTTAACAATTTCAGAAATCTTTTTAGGATTATCCACTAATTTTTCTCTTAAAAAAATAAAAAATAATCCGACCATAAAAGCGAATATAGAAAAAAATAATACTAGTGCTGGTGTCTTTAAATTTACCGCAAGAAACGTTCCTGCAATAACTCCGCATAAAATAAAAACACCAAAAGATTTTACCATTTTAAAGTCTACAGCATCATATTCCATATGAGTTTTTGTAGATATAATTGAAGTTGGGATGATTATTGCTAATGATGTTCCTACTGACAAATGCATTCTAGTCACAATATCAAAATCCAAAACAGTAAAAGCGTAATATAAAGCAGGAACCATAATAATTCCACCACCTACTCCTAATAATCCTGCCATAAAGCCTGCAACTGCTGCTGCTATAGATAAAACTAATAGTAGGTTTGTTATCTCATTAAAGCTTATATTCTCCATTATGAATTAACTTGATTAGCCTTTTCATTATTTTGCACAATAGTCATTATATGTTTTGCTTTTTGAAAATCTGAGTCTCTAGCCATCATATTATCACTTAGATACCTCTTCCAATCTTTTGAGCCTACTTGACCATGATATAAGCCAACAGTATGTCTCATAATATGGTTTACTTTCGTGCCTAATTTAACTTCCTTGTCCAAATATTCTAAAAGCTTTTCGGCAACTTGTTCTCTTGTAGGGTTGTTCTTTGTTTTAAATATTTCTTTTTCTATATCAACCAAAGAGTAAGGATTTTGATAAATTGATCTTCCAATCATAACTCCATCGCAAAAATCTAAATGATTATTAATTTCATCTATTTTAGAAATTCCTCCATTAATAATAATTTCTAATTCTGGATTTTCTTTTTTAATATCATAGACCATGTTGTAATTTAGTTTTGGTATGTTTAAATTTTGTTTAGGAGTTAATCCAGTAAGCATTGCTTTTCTAGCGTGTAGAATAAATGTATTTGTTCCTGCATCATGCAATTTATGAATAAATTTATTTAAATATTCAAAATCTTCAGTATCATCAAAACCAATTCTAGTTTTAGCAGTA
>CACGET010000015.1 GCA_902572155.1 uncultured Pelagibacteraceae bacterium
CTGGTTCAATATAATATAGTTTAAACATTTGAGCTAAAATAGGCTCAACAGACTCCTCTAAAGCTAATTTAGTTTTTAATGTTTCTGCTCTCTCAGCTTTAAATTCTTCTTGGCCTTTGAGTTTTTCTGGAGTATGAATTCTTATTACTCCATCAGCAGCATTATAATCAGCTCCTAAAGTTTTCATATCAAGTATAGTTTGAAAAGTAACATCCCAAGGAACATTATCTAATTTTGCTGTGACAGTTCCACTAACTTCTTCTCCTACAATTATGTTTATTTCACCAATATCGGCCATTAAGCCCATGGCGTATTTAAAGTCTAATCCTTGAAAATTGATGCTAATATCCTGTTTAAGATTTTTATATGTATCTGGAATTGATACATAATTTTTTACATTTTCGGTTGTTAAAGTTTTTCTTTTAGCTTCTTTAGGTTTTTTTAAAATTTTTGGTTTAGGACCCGACTCAACATTTTTTTCAATACTTACTTCACCTTCAGTGACTATTTTTTCTCTATCTATTAGTGTTGTTTCAGTAATACCATCTCTATTCTTTTCATCCTTAAATGTATCTAAGGTTTTACAACCAGACAAAGTAAGCGCTAGTAGAATAGTAATTAATATTTTTGTAACTTTATCCATTTATTCAACCGTTTTAATAATATCATTCATATAAACTTCATAGAATTTCTCATCCATATCTTTAATTAAAAGATGATCACTATAAATTTCTTGAAGTTCAATGTTTTCATTAATTTTATCATTTTCTTCAAATTTAATTGCAAAACCTTCATTGCTTGATAAAACTGCAATTTTCTTTGTTTCTCCCATAATAACACCCACTAATTTAAACCCACTTAAAAGTCCAAGATCTGGATTTGCTTGCATTCCATCCTGAGAGGCCCCCGATGTAGCGGCAGAACTGCTTCCAAAAGGGTCTATAGCTGGTAATTCTTCTTCATCTAAATTGATTTCTGTTTCTTCATTTTCTTTATTAGCATCATCATCGCTGTAAGAAATAGAATTGAATGATAATATTTGAAATAATAAAATTATTAAAAATAAAAATATTTTATTTATATTCATCTGGTAATCCTACTATTGAAATTGTTCCTTTTGCTAAAACTTGTCCTTGAGGTTGCTTTAATAAATTTATTTCCTCTTTATCAAAGTTTATTACTTTTAATGATTTTGATAAAGCTCTTCTGAATTTTAAATACCCCATAAAAGTGCCTGAAATTTCATAATCTACAGGTAATTTAAAATATAAAGTATTTCCACCTTCCTCTCCATCTTCACCTATCAATCCAGTTGTCTCATCAACAATTCCACCACTTCCATCATCCATCATCCCACCATCATCAGATGCAACTGGAATCATATTGCCCATACCATCATCAATCATTTCTACATTGCTATTCATGCTTGGTAGTTCGCCTTTTACACCTTTGGGCTCACCTTTTTTGATATTGACAATTGTAAGTCCATTAGCTAATGCAAAGTTACTTATGCTTTGATAAAGATCTTCAACTTCTTCTTTGCTATGAAATAAAACACTATTAGCAAAATATTCGGGCTCTAAATTTTTAGTTTGTTCTTTGGTATCTTGTATTTGAAATTTTAAATTTTCTATTTCCATTAAATTCATCTCCATTGTATTTATATTTTCTTTTTGTTGTTTAATCACAGGAGAGATAAAACTATAGTAAACAATAATTGACAGTAAAAATGCACCAGCAAAAATTCCTACTTTTGTTAAAAGCTTTTTATCTTTAAGAATTTCAGATTTCTTTAACTTTTCAATTATTTCTTTAAAATCTATATTTTTAAGTTCTGCTAAATCCATATTAACTTTCAATTATACAAGCTATTTCAAATCCTTTTTTATTTGTACTGCTATCACCTTCTTCTGTACTAGTTTGAACATTCATAGTTACTAAAGAAGCTTGTTTAACTAATTTCTTTGCATTTAAATTATTTATAAAGTTTAAAATATCTTGATCAGAAAATGCTTTACCCTCAATTTTGATACTATTTTCTCCATCAAAAACCATTTTTGTAAATTGAACTCTAGCAGGTACGCTTCTTGCAACTTGAGCTAGAGCTCTATAGGAATTAATTTGATTTGAGCCAACAACTTTACCCAATTCCAGAGAAGCCATCATTCCATAGAGCTTATTACTATGTGTTGTGTGTTCACTTTGAAGAGTGTCGTATTCCATTTGTATTTCATCAAAGTTAACAAGCTTTGATTTATTAGATTGGATTTGAAAATAAGAAAAAACACTCATAACAATATAAATTGCAGCTATTGCACTTGCTGCACCTTTGAATGCAAAACCAGATAGAAATTTTAACTTAGCAGTTTTCTTAAGAGCTTCTCTATTAGGTAAAAGGTTGATATTTTTTACTGCTGTAACAAATTTGTAATAACCAAAAATATCTAATTTTCTAAAAGCTAATCCCATAACAGAAGCTAATGGAGATTTATTTTTTAATTCAACTTTATCTGAATTATATTGTGGAACTGAAACATTTTCTAAAGGATCAAATAATTTAAAACCAACTGTGGGTAAATTTTTTTTAAACTCTGGAATAAGATTATCTATATTCTCTAAAGAACTAATCACCTGAATATTGTTGATTTTACTATCATATTTACCCTCATAATCATTCAGTGCTTGCTTTAACTGCATAGCATATCTTCTAATAACTGCTTGAGCTTCTGCATTACTTTCCGATGTTTGAGAAAGTGAAGTTAACAATTCTTTTTCTGGCTGACGTAAAAATATGTCAGTTATAATTGGAGTGTCATTATGAATTATCATTAAATAATTTTCATCTATTCCTACTTCTAAAATTGTGGAGTCTTTTCTTTCCTCAATATTTTTAAATATTGAATTATCGAAAGAATTTTTTAAAGTAAAACATCTAACGTCAACAATAACAGGATTAAGTCCACATTTTTTCATTAAAGAGGAATAGTCATTAATGTCTGAAAGTTTTGATGCAACAAATAATATTTCCATAGTTTGTGCTTTTTCATTTCTATTTATGACTTGATGAAAAATAGAATACTCATTTAAATTTTCACCCAACTGAACTAAATTTTCCCAAAGTGAGTCTGTTTCAATAGCTTTTTGTAATTCTGTTTCTGTAATTAAAGGACTTTGAACTACTCTTATTATTGCACTAGAAACTGGAATTGATATAGCAACATTTTGTGTTGTAATTTTTGCATTGATTAAAGCCTGTTCAATTTCTCCTACTAAATAATCTCTAGACTCCAAAATATTTTCTTGAACTTTTTCTTGATCTAAAGATCTATATGAAAATTTATCTAAAACAAATCCATTATCTTTATCACCTGACACTTGAGAAACTCTTATTGCATCTCTTGTTATATCTATCCCTGCTATTTCCTCTCCTGCAACACTAACCTTTGATACTTTAGATTTAAAAAGATTTTTAATTGAGTCTAATGAACTTTTTTTACCTTTATTGTCTCCACCGGGTTTAAAAAGTTTTTTTATTGAGTCGAATGATTTTTTTTCACCGTCAGCTGCATCATTAGTGTTTTTTTTTAAAAGTCCGTCTAATTTAATATTTTTTAATTTATCCATCATGCTTGATGAAGAATTTTTATTTTGATCAGAATTTTCGTCTGAAGATTTATTTGATTTTAAAAGATTTCCTACTTTTATATCTTTTAATTTTTCAAACATTTGTGATTTTAAGCCTTTATTTTCACTTTTTTCAAGCGGAAGTTGTGTTTCTTGATTTTCAGTTTTAGAAATTGTTTCTGTTAAATTTTTTTCAAAATTTTCAGTTTTATTTTGCACCTCAGGTTTTTTTTCACTGATTTCATCAAACCATTTTTCTAAAATTGGAATCGCTTCATCTAAAACTGTAGTTCTTGATGAATATATCGTTTGTTTTCCAGCAATGTATGCTCTTCCAACCCAATTTTTTGATTTTAGCTCTCCCTTATACTTATCTTGTCTGACATAGATGTGTAATCTTCCATCTTTTTTATGAATAACCTCGTGTTTTATTAATTTTTCAATTTCAGATTGTTTTTCTTGACTCTGAGTGTTATCATTTTCATGCAAAGTAATATCACCGTTATCTTGAATATCTTTTTTTTCAGTATTATCGTCACTCATAAAAAATTAAATTTCTATAATTAATAGTTTTTCAATCAATAATTGTCAAGAAGTTTGTGTTAGAGTAATTTTTTTGTGTTAGAGTATTTTTTATTGTGTTAGAGTTTGTGTTAGAGTTTTTAATAGTTTTCTTTCCAAAATTCTATTTGGACTTGTTTTCCAGTACTTTTTGCTGCAGATTTTGTAGAAAGTAAATTGTCTTTATTAGTAAATCCAGAAACATTAGATTTTGCTTCTCCTGAAAGTCCAACGTACAATCTATCTTTTCTCACAATTACCTTAGATAATACGCCAGTTCCTACCTCTACAGTCAAAACTGAGGTTCCACAAAGGGCATCATATCCTGTTAAGATTGCTTTTCCAGTTTTACATGCATTTGAACCTGTTGTTGGCTCATATAATGGGTAATATACTCTATCTTTATCAATAGTTGGCTCTGCTGTTAGTTTTCTTGATTTTGTGAGGTTTACATACCACCCTTGTTTTGCAGTAGGGCATGAGGAATTTGTGCAATATTGAATAGTATTCTTGCTAATTTGGTTAAATCTTGGAAAATCAGTGTCTTTTACCCCATATACTCTATTTTGTACTGAATTTGACTGTTCCTGAAGTTTTTGTGTGTTTCCAGTACCAAAATACAACCATAAATTGCCATCACTATTAAAAGTGGCCTCTGGACTGTTATATAAATACCTTCCATTTAAAGAATTTGCCTCGGCATCAAAGAAAGTTGTAGTATCATACATAGTTCCTACATCAGTTAAGTTAATTTTAGTTATTTTTCCCTCAATATCTGATGCATAGACCATTCCTCCAATATAATCTGCTTTATCTGTACCATTCGCTGTGATGACTCTTAAGTCTGCAGGTAATGAATTAACAATATCATTAATATCTAAAATCTTTATTGTTAAACTTAAATCAGCTTTCAAAGCTTCATTTGTTTCTATCCTTATATTTTGTGATACATTACCAACTTTGTCCTCTGAAATACCACCTCCAGATAAATTGCCTGAAAGAACTAATTGATGAGTCGTATGATTATAGCTGTTAAGTCCAAATTGACCTAGATTAATTGGTATATATTTACGAGGAGTACTATTATCTCTTCCACCTGAACCTTTTTTCAAAGTAAAACTGTAAGTAGCTGCTAAATTTTGATTATCAGTGATATCTATTTTCTTTAAAAGTTTTCCACCATCTTCAATATCAACAACAAATACTGCAGAGCCATAATCTGGACTTGATGCACCATTATATCCACCGCCAAATACAGCAACCCACTTCTCCACGCCACTAACTTTAATTCTAATAATTCTAGGTGTTGACCAAGTCTCTCCTAATTTTCTATAATCATATTCTGCTACTATACTACCTCCAGCATAACCAAAATCTTGGCGATTTTCATCAGAGCCCCAGTATTTGACAATACTATTGGTAAAATCATTTTGTACTGCAAATAAATGTTTGGGATTATCAACATCTGTTATATCCAATGCAAAGAACCCTTGTCCTCCACCACCAACACCGCTAATTAAAATTGTTCGCCATCTTGGATTATTACTTCCATCATTTGGTGTATCATCAAAATAAATATCTTTTACAACAGGTGAGCCATCAACACCATAAATTGCATTGGTAGTGTTTGCTTTGCTTGAAGGAACTCGTTCTAAATTATCAAAAACAATTGGAGGAATATAACCCCAAAGCTCTTCCCCATCAGAAGATTTAAAAGCATGGAGTATTCCGTTATTTGCTCCAGCAATTACAACCTCAGTTCTATTTGCACAATTTTTACTTCCACACTTATTGTTTTTAAAATTATTATATCCATTTTGCATTCTATAATATGCGTCGGTTTTATTAAAGTTAGTGTTACCTGTGTCAGCTGTAGATGCATCTGGTTTACCTACGACAATTAAATCAGAATGGTAAATATCTGCTAGCTTATGAATTTCTTCTGTTGTGTTTTTATCTGCATCTTGATCATAAGTATCAACACCTCTTATAAAATTAATTAAATTATTTACCTGAGTATCAGTGGGGTCAGGTTGAGCTTGTGTACCTTGAAAATTAGGAAATAATAATGGTTTTAGTAGTGTCGTATTAGTTGTTGTAAAATTATTTAATCCGGTCACACCAAGTCCTATTGTCCAAATATTTCTTGCAGAAGCTTTTTTATTATTTAACTTAGCAGCAGCATCCCATTGTTCAGCGTCAAATGTTCCATCAGCTTTTAACTTATATTTCTTTAAATATCCTTGCCATTGCTTATCTTTTTCATATTTAAATGTTGACTGGTAAATAAAATCACCTTTGGTAACATCAGACATGATAGCAGGTGTAGTAAAAGTAAGTCTTCCAGATATAGCTTGTTTAATAGCATCTGTAAGCTTATTTAATAAATCATTGGCGTTACTTGCATATAATGGTGTTTTTGTTCCTCCTTTTTGAGCTAGTTGGACATAATTATTATGAACAACGTCTAAACCTACGGCAAAGGTTTGGATATTTTCAGATTTATTCATCGTATCAGCAATTCCAAGTACTGAATTGTGACCAGACCAATAACCATCACTTATGACTATCAAATAATTTTTTACACAGCTTAATTTGTAATTTTTAACATTATTTTTAAAATAAGACCTAGCAGATGTAATTGCTGATAATAAATTGGTTCCTCCACCTGCTCTTATACCCATTACATTTGTATATATAGTTTTTGCTCCTGTATCAGATATGTTTACTCTCATATTTGGACGTGATCCCCATTCCATTAATCCAAAGTTAGCACCAGATGTAAGATCTGTATTAGAAACTATTTTTTTAATAACTGTTTTTGCTACATCCAATCTTGTTCCTCCTGAACCTCCAATGGACGATTGAAGCTGAAGATTCGTATCAAAAATTCTTACTGATCTATTAGAATAGTCTGCTACATAAACTTTATCATTCTTGTCTACATGAACACCATAAGGATAATAAAAAGGACCAGACCGACTATACGATCCAACTTTTGATACATAATTGAAACTAGAATTAAATTTTTGTAAACGATGATCATAATAGCTTATTCCATATAAATTTCCATTACTATCGTAATCAGCTCCTAATGCATGTCTGTTACATCCATTAGCAGAGGAAAAACTTGTGCAACTTCTTTTTGACCAAGTTAAATTTCCATTACTTGCTATATCAAATTCATTAAATGAGCTATCAGACCAATTAAATCTACCAGATACTAATTTGGTTCCAGCGTTATTTGTATTCAAAAAATAACCAGAGGACAATTGGCTAAAAGTTTGATTTCCCAAAAAAGTAAAACTGCTATTATTTCTAAACTTCTGAATCCAGCCACCATAATTTCTTATAAATATAAAATCATTTGTAACTGCTATTCCATATGTACTACTATTCATTAAAATATTTCTGCTAGATTGTCTTACGCAGCCACCCTCTAAATTAAGGACTTTTATGTCTCTACCATATCTTGAATAAATATAAATTTGATCATTTACAATTTGAAAGTCCATTGCATATGCCCATTGAGTACAACTAAAACCATAAGATCCAAAAGCTTTTATAAAAGTTCCATCACTTTTATATTTTTTAATTCTATTATAATTATATTCTAAGATATAAATATTTCCTTGACTGTCAGTTTGCACGTCAGTTGGATAATATAAAGCAGAACTAGACTGAACAGGTGCCCTCATACTTCCTGAGTTATCAAGCATTATTAATATGTTTGCTGGCATATCCGAGGTTCCTGTGCCTGGTGGAGGACTCTTTGCATTGGCATTTAAAAACACCAGAGATATAATTAAAGTAATTATTATTTGCCTGAATCTAACCATTTTCCTACTTCTTCATAATATTTGTTTAAAGCTGAAGTGCTTTTTAATCTTTGAAGACTAATTACCTCAATTTGTCCCCCGTTTTGAATATTAGTAACAAGAAATTCTATTAAAACACTTCCTTTTTCCCAGTAATTATTTCCTCTCCATTGGTTTATTGGGAGGCCCTCGGGTAATGCAAATTCTCCATATTTTTTCATCGCAAATTTCATTAAATTTCTATCAGGCATATTTGCTCTAACCAGCATAATTCTCTCTAGCTTGTTGTTTATAAACAAATATTCGCCCATTGTGCCATGTAAACTTTCTTCATCTTTACAACTTTCATTCAGAGGTAATAAAAAAGTTTCACCACCAAACTCATCAGGCATTAGCATTAGAGGACTATCTTTTTCATATTTTAATTTTTGTTTTAGATTTTCAATAGATTTTCCAAGATCGATTAATTCAAAATCACACTTAGCAAATGCGTTAGAACTAAAAATCAGTGTTACTATGAGGCTTATAAATAAATATTTTTTCATCATCTTATTGTTACCACAGCTTCTAATGCTGAAATATTATTATTTGTTGAGCTACACGTCGCAGTTGAACCATCACAGCCACAAGAGTATATGGTATAATAAACAAAACCTTGAGGATTTTTCTGCTCAGTATTAGTAAATCCATTTCTGTCTGGTGTAAGTGTAATAAAGTATTCAAAGGCAAATTTACCAAGCCTTGTAGCCTCTTTTCCTGATGATGATATTAATTGGCTTAAATTGTACTTTCCAATATGGTTTTGACCTGATGAATTTTTGAGAGCTCTAGCTGATCCAGGTCTTAAAGTTGGAAAAAGACTTGTTTTACAAAATCTCAATTGGCCATCTGGGTTAGAACCAGGAAGATAAGAGTTTTGCTTCGTTAACCAATCTTTAGCCATAGAAATTCCACTTTCAGCAGCATAAAATGCTTGTGAACTATTATCTCTATCATTATTTGAACTCATATCACTAGATGTCGTTGCGACTAGAGCAACCCCCATTAATGTCATAACCACTAAAAGCATCAAGGATACTGGAAGAGCAAAACCTTTTTGTTTTCTTAAATTTCTCATCTATTGTAACCTTGTCCTTCACCAACACTTCCTGATGTATTTGTGACTGGTACTTGTGGTATAGATAAATTTCTAGTGTGAACACTTGCAAAAAATGTCTCTCGATAATATTTATCTGATGACACATTAATACTACCACCATGATTAGCTTCTCCATTGACTATTCTGTAGCTTCTATTACTTTTGTATACTTCTTTTGGTGATCTTACAGTTAAATAAATATCAGCACTATGAACATATGGAGCGTTAGCTGAACCTAAAGGCATGTTGCCATAACTTGTAGCTGTTGTATTTAAAACTCCTTGTTTTGTTTCCACCGAACCACATCCACTGCTGCAGACTGGTACTAAAACTTTACCATCTTTATCTTTTAATATTATTTGAAAATCTACTACGTTAGCTACTAACAGCTCTTCATCTACTGGCATATTATATGCTCTACTAAAAGCTGGACAGCCCGATCTATTTTGTCCATTAGGATTTATATTTACATCTCTTGCTAAATAATATTCAGGTGGGTTTACATTTTGTTTTTTTTTTATAAAATATTTTACTCTTTTCCTGTCCTGAGGAGAAATAGCGTACCACAAAACCAAATAATCAGATTGATTATATTTTCCAGCTATTCCAGATTTTTTACTAGCAACACTTATCAACTGCTGTCTAACATTAAGTTCATTAAGGTTTTCACAGTTGTTTTGTATAAAAGTTGTTCCTATATATCCAGCGTTTCTTAAATCTTTTGTGATCAAAAGAAGTGCATCTCGTGCTGAAGTATTTACTTTAGCTTTCTGTGATACAGCTTCATAAGATTTTGTATAATAGTTATAAGCAGAAAATGCAGCTGCTACCGAAATCAAACCTATTACAATTGCAACTAGCACCTCAGCTAGAGTAAAACCTTTTTTACTCATCTTCATTTTAATACTACACCTAAAAATTTATTTCTTTTACCTTTGCCTGCTGATAAATTAATTCTAGCTCGCGTTAAGCCAGAAGAGGTTGAGATAAATGTTCTTTTGTAATCTCCAGATTTACATTCTGGTTTTTTTTCTTGGTATCCAGAACCTTTATTAAATTTTATAAAATCCTTTTCACTAAAAGCTTTCTTCCATCTATCAATTTTTCTTGCATGAAGAGTTGATGGGGAGGATCCAGAATAAGTGCAACCCACGTTTATACTGCCATAATTTGAAGCGTTATAAGGATCACCAATCATATCTTCAAGAACCATTTCAGATAGAAAATTCATTTTATTCTTTTCAATTGATCGGTCTATTGCTCCTATTGAATAAGCAGAAAGTTGCATCATAGCAACAAAGCCAATACCAATAATTACCATACAAACTAAAGACTCAATTACTGATATTCCTTTATTTTGATTACCCATCAATTTTTATCCATGTGCTTTTATTTTTTAATTTGTAAACTTTTGTATTTATATTCTTATCTACTGTGACTTTATACATATTATCTTGTCTCGCTCTCAAAGAACATGAGTTTCGTGAAGTATTTACCTTAGAACATATTGTAAAAACATTAACCATTAAGCGTGTTTCTGGATCTCTTTCTGTTTGATTGCCCCCATAATTAAGCAATCCATCACTTGTCATACATAAAACAGTTCTACTTGGTGATATGTGTACAACGTAATCACTTCCACTTGAGGGGAATTTTATAGTTTCCATATTAGTTTTTCGAGAAGTTCCTGATTGTCTATAAGCACAAGAGTTGTTTCTTTTATAGGTATTATTTGTGCTTAAGTTTTTATAAGTGTTTCTAAAGTTTTCATTACTCATGGTATAAACATAGACATCTGGTTGTAATGCAACTTGTACCATTCCGTATTTACCACTTTTAACGGTAGTTTGCATTTCATTTAAGTATCCAGCAGTTTTTATTGCTTCTGCTTTTACTTCACGATCATTAATCCACTTAATTACATTTGGATATGCAATCACTGCAAATATTCCTAAAATTGAAATTACAACTAGTAACTCAATTAATGTAAATGCTTTAATTGTTCTTGTCAGCATGTGAGATTTGTCCACTTGCAATTAAATCCTCTATAGATTTTTCCATAGAAATCATTCCTTCTCTAGAAGCAGTTTGCATTACAGAATGGATTTGATGGATTTTTGCATCTCTAATTAAATTTTTAATTGGTGCGTTACAAACCATAATTTCAAAAGCACCAACTCTACCTGAGCCATCTTTTTTCTTAAATAATTTTTGAGTAACCACCATGTTTAATGACTCAGCAATCTGTGCTCTTATTTGTCCTTGTTGTTCTGGTGGAAATACATCAATAATTCTATTAATTGTGTTTGGTGCTCCACTGGTGTGCAGTGTTCCAAAAACTAAATGTCCAGTCTCAGCAGCTGTTAGTGCTAAACTAATTGTTTCAAGATCTCTAAGCTCTCCAACTAATATTACATCAGGATCTTCTCTTAAAGCAGCTCTTAAAGCATTCGCAAAACTTAAGGTTTGTTTTCCAACTTGTCTTTGGGAAACAATACTTTTTTGATCATGATGAATAAATTCAACAGGGTCTTCTATTGTAATAATATTTGCAGCTTTTTGCTCATTAATTTGATTAATTATCGCTGCAAGTGTAGTTGATTTTCCTGATCCTGTTGGACCAGTAACCAAAACCAAACCTTGGTGAGCATCAAGTAATTGATAAAGAACTGGTGGCAAATTTAACTTATCCATATTGGGAGCCTTTGTTTCAACTCTTCTTAATACTGCTCCAGTGCCATTTAAAGTTTTATAAAAATTTGCTCTAAATCTCATGTCTGCAAGCATAATACCAGTATCAAATTCTTTATCAGTCTCAAATCTTTGGATTTCTTCTTCAGTACAATTTTTTTTTAAAAGAGCGTTTAAATCTTCATCTGTAATTTTACTATCTGGAATAGTTACAATTTCTCCAAGCTCTCGATAAGCAATATCAGACCCACCTCTTAAATGAAAATCTGAAATGTCTTTTTTTTCTATAGCCAATTGATTAATTTTTTCTAACATGAATAAATAATATATAGCACTTATGCAATTATGGTAATCAAAAAAATATATTAATAGACTATCAAGAATTCTATAATTTGTTGGCCTTTAAAAAAATATACACACGCTGCACAAATTATTGGGGGTCCAAAAGGTATTTCGGTTCTTAAAGTTTTTTGTTTATTAATCATTGATGGTAATACTGAAATCAATCCAATTATAGATGCAAAAAATAATATAAATGGCACTGATTGCCATCCAAAAAAGAAACCAAGTGCTGTCATTAATTTTGCATCACCTAATCCCATTGCCTCTACATTTTTTAATTTATCATATAAAAAAATAATCGACCAAATTACAAAAAAGCCTGCCAAACCACCTATAATTGATTGATTAAGATCTTCGTTAAAACTAAAATTAAATTCTGTAAAGAAATTATGAATTATAGCTAAAAAAATTAAAGTGAAGTTTAATTCATCTGGGATTATAAAGTGCTTAAGATCTATTAGAATAATCATCAACAATATTAAAAATACTATTTGATAAAAGATAACCTCAAAATAATTATCTAAGTTAATAAATAAAAAAACAAAACTTATAGCAGAGATTAATTCAACAAAGAAATATCTAGGACTTATTTTTTTTTTACAATTTCTACATTTTCCAACTAAATTTAAAAAAGATACTAAAGGAATATTATCAAACCATTGAATTTTTTTTTTACAGAAAATACAAAAAGATCTTCCAGTTAAGATTCCTTTTTTATCAAATGGTAACCGATATATTAAAACATTCGCAAAACTTCCTAAAATTAATCCTAATAAAAAAAGAAACGTACAATGAAATATGATTTGTTGATCCAATTTTTATAATTTTACAGATGTAATTATTTGAAGCACTTGACCATATACATAATTTAAAAAAACTACTCCATCACTTAAAAATATTTCTAAATTAGGTGTATAAAGGTAAATTTCCATTATGATTTAAAAAAGGATTTAAAACAGGAAATAAAGCTTTTAAGATTTTCTGGTTTCCAAATAAAATAAATCAAATAAGGAACAGTTGCTGGTAAGACACCAAACCAAAACCATTCTTCCCAATTAAAACCCAAATAAGTACCTTTTTTTTTCAAACCATTAAACCAAGTTAAGTATCCAATAGCAATTATCCAGCCTATTGATACTGTTAAGCAAATTTTATTTTTATTCATTAGTTAACTATATAAAATGAAGTAAAAAAATAAATAACTTAAATCTTTTTTTAATCAGTCTTAATTGTCTACTGTAAATGTTGCTATTTTTTTTTAAAAACTAAACAAACTCCATTATTACAATATCTTTTACCTGTAGGTTTTGGTCCATCTTCAAATATATGACCATGATGACCTCCACAATTTTTACAATGATATTCAGTTCTTGCATAGCCAATTAAAAAATCTGTGCTTGTTTCAAATGCATCGGGCAGTGCATCATAAAATGATGGCCAGCCTGATCCACTTTCATATTTGGTTTTAGAATCGAATAGTTTCTGATCACAATTTGCACAATGGTAACTACCCTCTCTTTTTTCATTATTTAATTCACTGGTTCCAGGTGACTCAGTACCATCATCAAATAAAATTAGTTTTTGTTCAGCGGTGAGATCTTTATTTATCTTCTTAACCATTAATTATTTTATTTCCCTAATAGGTTCACCTGCTATACAAGCTTCAAGATTTTCTAACATTTGAGTATAATATATAGAGTAATTTTCTGCAGTTACATATCCAATATGAGGTGTGAGTAAAGCATTTGGTAAAAATCTTAGTTTGTTATTTTCTGGAAGAGGTTCTTTATCATAAACATCTATTCCTGCACCCATGATTAAATTAGTTGAAAGGGCAATTATTAAATCATCCTCATTTACTATAGGTCCTCTAGAGGTGTTAATCAAAAAAGAAGTTTTTTTCATTTGGTCAAATTCCTTGATAGTAAAGCTATCTTTGTATCTTTCTCCGCCTTGAACATGAATTGAAATATAATCTGAAGTTTTGATTAAATCTTCTTTAGTACAGGGTAAGACATCTAATTCTTTACATTTGTCTAAATCTAAATTCTCACTCCACGCCATAACTTGCATTCCAAAAGCTTTTGCAATTTTGGCAACTTGCGAACCTACGTTACCAAGACCTATTAAGCCTATAATCTTTCCCTTTAACTCAAAACCTACTGAAGTTTGCCAATATCCCTGATACATATTGTCAATTTCTGTTTTTAAGTTTCTAGATAATCCTAAAATTAAAGCCCAAGTTAATTCACATGTTGGATTGTTGTTACTTTCAGTTCCAGTGACTATAATTTTTCTATTTTTAGCTGCTTCTAGATCTATTGATTTATTTCTTAATCCACTCGTTATAATGAATTTCAAATCATTTAAATTATCTATAATGTTTTTTGTAATAGGAGTTCTTTCTCGCATTATTAACAGTGCTTCAAAATCAGATAATTGTTCTACTGCATCTGCCTCATCAAAAAATGGTTCACTAAAAACTTTAAATTCATATTTTCCAGAAAGTTTTTTTAAATCGACAAACTCCTGAGAGACGTTTTGATAATCATCTAATATTGCAACTTTAAGCATTTGTAGTTTTTTTGTTTGATAGAAATAAACCTATTATAATTAAAATTGATCCAATTAAATGAAAAAATAAAAATTTTTCATCAAAAAATATCATTGCAAATATTGTGCTAAATAAGGGGATAAGCGATAAAAATATTCCTGCTCTATTAGCTCCTATGATTGATACAGCACTAGACCAACAATAATAAGATCCTATACTTGGGAAAATTGCAACGTAAAGCAAAATATAAAATAAATTTAAATTAATATTTACTGATTGTCCTTGGTTCAATTCAACAAAAAAAGCTGGAGCAAGCATTACCAATCCAAAAGTGCAAGTAATCTGAACAAGCGCAAGTAATGATATTTCAAAATCTCTTTTTTTTAAAAGAGCAGAATAAACCCCCCAAGAAATTATTGCTATTATCATAAATAAATCTCCCTTATTGAAATCAAGAGCAAACAAAATATTTAAATCAAGCTTAGTAACTATGGCTAAAATTCCTAATGTCGAAATTAATAAACCTGATAGTTGAAATATATTTGTTTTTTCTATTTTTAGTAAAAAGCAAACTAAAATAATTGTAGCTGGTACTGCAGTATTAAATAAAGATGCATTTATTACCTGTGTATAATTTAGAGCTTTATATGTAAGTGCACTATATAAAAAAACACTGCTTAATCCTAACAAAAATAAAAATTTTAAATTTTTTAGTATTATTTTTTTTAAATTAAAAATTTCCTTATATGTAAAAGGTAACAATATAATCCAAACAAGGGTCCATCTTAAAAAAGCAAGTGAAAAAGGTGATATGTTTTCTACAAATGCAATTTTTCCAACATTAAAGTTGCCTGCCCAAAATAATGTGGCACAAACTACCATAAAGTAAGCTTTGGTATTTCGGCTCACTTAATTAAATCTTGATGAGCTATAAGGTTTTAAATCTAAATTTGTATTTTCGTTAGCTATCATTCCAGTAATTATCTTTCCAGATATTGGTCCTAAAGTCCATCCTAAATGATGGTGTCCAAAACAATAATAAACATTTTTATATTTTTTAGATGGACCCATTACAGGTAAAAAATCTGGTAATGTTGGCCTAAACCCTAACCATTCATCCTCATGTTCTGGTAGATCACCTAACATATATTTTGCATTATTTATCAAATTTTTAACCCTAGATTTTGATAATGGATTATTTAAACCTCCAAATTCTACTGTACCTACCACTCTTAAACCTTGTTCCATTGGTGTAATACCAAATCCACGATTAGAAAAAATAACAGGTCTAGTTAGTAAATGATCGCTATTTTTAAAATGAACATGATATCCTCTTTCAGTATCTAAAGGAATATTTTCATCTAACTTATCAGATATTTTTTTTGAAAAAGCGCCACAAGCAATAATCACCTTATCAAAGAAATATCTTTGAGTATCAGTTTTAAATATCGGTTTTTCATCATCAAATATAATATTTTGAATATTTACCTTTTTAAATTTTCCACCTTTTCTTAAAAACAATTCAAATAGTTTCAATAGAATTTTTTTTGGATTCCTCGCATGTCTTGCATAGGGATAATATACCCCAGCATGATAAATTGGCTTGATGTGTGGTTCTAAATCATGAATTTCATATTTATTAACTAATTGTTGTTCTACACCAAGTTCAGTTCTAACATCTATTTCTAATTGACGACTTTTTAAGTCATTATTGTTCCAAATATAAAGTATACCTTTATTTTCAACCAAACCTTCTAATTCAATTTCGTCAAACAATTCATCATAAGCAGGTAAAGCTAAATCTAAAATTTGATGCATATTTTTTGCAGTGTGCATCATTTTTTTTGTAGTTGAATTTTTTATAAATTTTAAAAACCATGGAATCATTTTAGGAACATAATTCCATTTTAAAGCCAATGGACCAGTGGAGCTCAAAAGCATAGCTGGAATATCTGTTAGAATATCTGGTCTGTTCAATGGTACTGATGCATAAGGGGAAAAATGACCCGCATTTCCATAAGATGCCGTTTGGCTACCTGGATTATCTCTATCAAAAATAGTTACATCAAAGCCTTTTTTTTGCAAAAACAAAGCGTTGGAGACACCTTGAATTCCAGCTCCAATAATTCCAATTTTGATATTACTTTTCATAACTATTTATACAGTTAATATAAAATTTTTTTCCAGTGACAAATTATACATAATTTAAAATAAGTATTACGCGATACTTTGATTATGGTGAACTTTTGCACTCATAACAATGCCAAATCCAATCATTGTCGCAAGCATTGATGAACCTCCATAGGACATAATTGGTAATGGTGAACCTACTATTGGTAGCAAACCTAAAACCATAGATAGATTTACCGCAATATAAACAAAAATAGCAAATGCAAAACCAAAACAAAATAATTTAGCAAATGAGCTTCTTGAGATAAATCCAATTCTAATAATTCTAAATATTATTATTGAATAAATTAATAATAGCAAAATTGAACCTATGAAACCGAATTCTTCTGAAAACAAAGTAAAAATAAAATCAGTGTGTTTTTCAGGTAAAAAATCAAGATAACTTTGTGTTCCTTTTAAAAAACCTTTTCCATAAAATCCACCTGAACCGATAGCTATTTTAGATTGTATAATTTGATATCCAGCACCTAATGGGTCTCTATCTGGATCCAAAAAGGTTAAAACCCTTAACTTTTGATAAGGTTTCAAAAAAGAAATTATAAAAGGTAATGATATTAAAAAACTTATAAATGAATAAAAAAAATATTTAATTTTGACTCCTCCCAACCATAAAATAACCAATCCGCTTAAAGCAATTAATATAGATGTACCTAGATCTGGTTGAGATAGAACTAAGATCATTGGCAATATAATTAGAGTCAACGGAACAAATATAGTAGTAAAATTATTAACATCTTCTGTTTTTAATCTATGATAATATTTTGCAAGACATAAAATTATAGTGATTTTCATAAGCTCAGATGGTTGTAGAGCTATTAAATATAAATCTAACCATCTTTGAGAGCCAGAAACAGAAATACCAAAAAAAGAAACCCAAATTAGTAGCCCTATTATTATAGCATAAAATACATATGCGCTGACGTGCCATAGCTTTATATTTATGAAGCTAACTAACAGCATCATAATAAAAAAAACTATAATTTTAATAAAATGACTTTTTGTATGATAAAGTATTTCTCCTCCATCAGTTGAATACATTACAAACAAGCTTAACGATGATAATAAAAGAATACTAATTAACAAAATATAGTCTAACTGTTTTATTTTTTGAAAAAAAGTTATTTCAGAGTTTAATCTTCTATGTTGAAACATTTAAGTATATGTTTTTTTTACATTTATATTTTGTTTTCTCAATTGATGACGATCTACTATCAATCTAAATAACTTAGTTGCCATTGGAGCTGCTGTTGTACTACCCGATCCTCCATGCTCAACTATAATACTGAGTGCATAATCTGGATTTTTATAGGGACCAAAAGCTATATACAACGCATGATCTCTATCTTTGTAGGGTATTTCACTAGTTTTTAAATCAAGTTCACGCTCCCTTTTACTAATTCTCTTAACTTGAGCTGTTCCTGTTTTACCTGCAAATTGATATTTGGGGTTATCAATTCTTGATTTATAAGAAGTCCCTCTAATCTCATTGGTAGAACTAAACATCGCCTGTTTTATAATTTTAATATTTCTAGGATCTTTAAATAATGAAACATAGGAATTAATTGAATTATTATCTTTAATCAAGTCCTTAACTTGTTCAGAACTTAGTTGATTATCATCTGTTAAAATTTTTGGTTTAATCTTATATCCTCCATTGGCAATTTGAGCTGTCATCAAGCATAATTGTATTGGGGTAGTTTGTGTATACCCTTGACCAATCCCAGTAATTAAAGTTTCTCCTAACACCCACCCCTTGCCTAGATTATTTAGCTTCCAATTAGTGTTTGGAAATTGCCCTGATTTTTCATTTTCAAAATATTCTCCTAATACTTTTTTTCCTAAGCCAAATTTATCTGCAGTAATTTTTAATCTATCTACCCCTAATTTTCTTGCAACTTCATAAAAATAACAGTCACAAGATTGTTTCATTGCTTCTTTTAAATTTACATAACCATGACCTTTTTCTTTCCAGCAATGAAATGTTTGTTCGTATAATTCTATTTTTCCTTTACATTGAACTTTAAAATCTGGGTCTACTATTTTATTTTCCAAAGCTGAAAGTGCCACTATTGGTTTAATTGTGGATCCGGGAGAATATAAGCCAGATAAAGTTTTATTAATTAATGGTTTTAATGGATTATTTCTTATCAATTGCCACTCATCTTGACCAATTCCAAATAAAAATAAATTTGGATTGTATGAAGGGGAGGAATACATTGCAATTATTTCACCAGTATAAATGTCCATTACACTAATAGATCCAGCTTTATTCTTTAATAAATCTGCGCATAATTTTTGAATTTCTGTATCCAGTGTTAATCGAACTTTTGAACCTTGCTGACCTTTTTGAAACTCTAATTGATTAATTCTTTTCCCGTAAGCATTAACCTCATATCTTTGTATATCATTAGTTCCAATAAGATCATTTTCTAGAGTTTTTTCTAGACCTAGTTTTCCTACTTTGATACCAGGCACAAATCTATCTTTGATAATTTCATTTTGCAAAATATCTTCTTCATTAGGTTGACTTACGTAACCTAAGACATGAGTATAAATCTCATCAAATGGGTAATTTCGAGAAATAGTCATTATAGGTTTTACTCCGACTAGTTCATACAAATAATTATTAATCATCAAGAACTCACTCCATGTAAGATTTTCTGATACAACTAAACTTTCCCAAGGTTTTAATTTTGCCTTATTCTTTTTAATTTTTTCTACCCTTTTATTTGATAACTTTAAAATTGTTTGTAGTCTTGAAATCAAATAATTAAAATTTTCAACTTGCTCAGGAATTACATGAAGTTGATAAACTTTAAGATTGCCAGCTACTACGTTTCCAAAATAATCAACTATATTCCCTCTAGTTGGAGGTAATTTCCATTCTCTAATTCTATTTTTATCTGATAATGTTAAATATTTTTTATTATCATTAATTTGTAATGAAAATAATCGACCAATCAAAACTGAAAATACAACTAGTTTTGCAGCACCAATTATGAACATTCTTCTATTCATAATGTCTGATTTTCTAATCGATGAATTTCCTCTAATCATTTTTTCTAATTCTAATTTTTTTTTCGAAATTGTTAAAGATTATCAAAAATATGGGATAAAATAAAAAAGTAAAACCAGTGTTAACAAAAAACTTTGTATAATCTACATGAATTGAAAATATCAAATCTAAAAAAATTACTTCAACTGAATTAACCAATAATAATGTGAAAAGTAAAGTTATCCAGTCATTAATAAAGTTTGGAGATAATGTAATATTTCGTAAGTAAGCAGTTACTGTACAAATTAAAAGGTAACAAAAACTACTCAGGCCAATTGGAATACCAATAACAACATCATTTACCAAACCAGATAAGAAAATTATACCATATGATAAATGCAATGGGTTTTTTAAAGTCCAATAGAATATTAAAATATAAACAAAATTAAATGAAAAATATTCGATGTTGAGGTAGTTTAAATCAAATTCATTAAAAACAGAAAATAATAAAATTAAAGATGGTACATAAAATTGTATTGATTTAATAAAAGAGTTTTTTTCTAATGATGACATTATTTATTGACTCCTATCTCGTAAGATACAATTTTTACATAATCCAATTGTTTAAAATCTGAAAAAAAATTTATTAAGCTTCTATTACCATTGTCTTTAATCAATTTACCAACGGGCAAACCAGGTTTAAACAAGCCTCCTTGTCCAGATGTGTAAACTATCACATCTCCATCCATTGAGTATCTATAATCCTCTTTTGTATATTCAATAACTCCATAAATTTGACCTGTACCAGATAAAACTGCCTGCATATCATAAGGCTCTAGCAGTACAGGTATTTTGCTATTAAGGTCTGATAAAAGAAGGGCTCTTGAATTTGTATAGTTAACCTCAATTATTTTGCCTACTAAATAGCTTTGATCAACAATAGCCATTCCCATTTTAACATTGTCTTTTGAACCTTTGTTTAAGATTATTGATTTTAAATATGGACTTTCATTGTCAGCTAATACTTTTGCATATATGTCTTCAGATTGTATTGTCTCGTTAATTAATTTTCTTAACTTTTTATTTTCCAATATCAAATAATCATTAGATAATTTTTTTTCTTTTAAATTTTTCAAAATAATTTGATTTTCTTTAAATTTATCATAAAGATATAAATGTTCAGAAATCTTAAAGTAATATTTTTTAAAATAATTTTCAGGTATAGATGCTATATATGTAAAACGATATACCAGCTCATTAATACCTAGCTTAGTATATTGAATTACTTTAAAATTAAAACTTCCAAGAAAAATAATTATTAATGATAATATCAATAATGTTAATAAAGAAAATTTTTGTTTATTTGCTTTTTTTAAGAATGCAGATCTAACAGCTATTACAAAATCATCTCTGCTTTCGGCCATTGAGTCTAATATTCAGATAACATAGTGGAGAATGTTTCTTCCTGTTCAAGAGCTTTACCTGTTCCAACTGCAACACATGACAATGGGTCTTCAGCGACATGAACTGGTAATCCAGTTTCTTTTGCAAACCTTTTATCAATATTATTTAGTAGTGCGCCACCACCAGTTAAAGTAAGACCCATATCAACTAAATCTGCTGATAATTCTGGAGGAGTATTTTCTAATGCATCTTTAATGGCATTAACCATTTCTTTTAAAATATCATTAAGAGCTTCTGCTGTATCTTCCTCAGTTATATTCACTTCTTTTGGTGTACCCGATCTTAGATCTCTTCCCTTGACCGCATAGATATTTTTATTTGTAGGAATTGCAGTTCCAATTTCTTTTTTTATTTTCTCTGCAGTACTATCGCCTATCATTAAGTTGTATTCTTTTCTCATATAATTAACTAATGCTGTATCCATAGCATCTCCTGCTACTCTCAATGATCTTGAGTAAACTAATCCTCCTAATGACATTACTGCAATCTCAGTAGTACCACCGCCAATATCAATAACCATTGAGCCAGTTGCTTCTGATATCGGTAGCCCAGCTCCAATAGCTGCAGCTATTGGTTCTTCAATTAATTGAACTCTTCTTGCACCAGCTGCGAGTGCACTGTCTTGAATAGCTTTTCTTTCAACTGGTGTTGAACCAGTTGGGACACAAATTAAAATTCTAGGATTTGCAAATGTGCTACCTTTATGAACTTTTTTAATAAAGTGTTTAATCATTTCTTCAGTTACTATGAAGTCAGCAATAACTCCGTCTCTAAGAGGTCTAATGGCACTTATATTTCCTGGAGTTCTTCCTAGCATTGTTTTTGCTTCGTCTCCTACAGCTAGAACCTGCTTTTTTCCAGATTGATCAACAATTGCAACTACTGATGGCTCATTTAGTACTACACCTTGTCCTTTAACTACCACTAAAGTATTTGCTGTGCCTAAATCAATAGCCATATCTTGGCTCCAAATTTTTTTAATTTTTGAAAAAACTCCCATAATCTAAATTCCTCTCACTTTTTCATTGTTACTTTGCTCAATTGGAGCAGTTTTTTGCCTTTTTATAATCATTTTATTCAAAGCACTCAAATAAGCATTTGCTGATGCAACCAATGTATCTGTATCAGCTGCCTGGCCTACTGTAGTTTTGCCATCCTCCTCTATTCGAACACTTACGGTTGCCTGAGCATCTGTGCCTTCAGTTACAGCATGTACTTGATACAATAATAGTTTTACATCATGTGGATATAAAACTTTAATACAGTTAAATATTGAGTCCACTGGTCCATCTCCTGTTTCTGAAGTTTTTTTAATTTCGCCATATACATCTAAAGTCATTTCAGCTCTTTGCGGTTCACCTGTTCCAGCAAAAACTTTTAAAGATTTTAAATTGATAACATTTTTTTCTAAAACCATACTGTCATCAACAAGTGCAGCTATATCATCATCATATACATGTTTTTTTTTATCTGCTAAAATTTTAAATTTTCCAAATGCAGTTTGGATAACATCATCAGTAACATCAACATATCCTAGATCTGAAAGCTTTTCCTTAAATGCATGTCTACCAGAATGTTTACCCATTACTAATGAAGTTTTTTTTACACCTACACTTTCCGGTGTCATAATTTCGTATGTCTCTCTATTTTTAAGCATTCCATCTTGGTGAATGCCGGCTTCATGTGCAAATGCATTTTTTCCAACAATTGCTTTATTGAACTGAACAGGAAAAGTTGCATTAGATACGACCTTGGATGCTTTACTTAATAATTCTGTATTAATACCTGTTTTATACGGCATCAAATCATTTCTAGTTCTAATAGCCATGACGATTTCTTCTAAAGCAGCATTTCCTGCTCTTTCTCCAATTCCATTTATTGTGCATTCAACTTGTCTTGCTCCCGCCGAGACACCAGCTAAAGAGTTTGCTACTGCTAATCCTAAATCGTTGTGACAATGAACTGACAAAATAGCTTTATCTATATTTGGAACTTTATTTTTTAAAGTCATAATAATTTTGGTAAATTCTGATGGTGTTGTATAACCAACTGTATCTGGAATATTTATTGTTTTGGCCCCACAATTAATTGCAAGCTCTACTGTTTTACACATATAGTCCATATCAGTTCTTGTTCCATCCTCACATGACCATTCTACATCATCTGTAAAATTTCTAGCATAGGTAACGTGTTCTTTAATACTTTCATAAACTTGCTCTGGAGATTTATTTAACTTATGCTTCATATGAAGTGGGCTTGTAGAAATAAAAGTATGAATTCTAAATCTTGAAGCTCCTTTTAAAGCTTCATGACAAGCATCTATATCTTTTTTTGAATGTCTTGATAAACCAGCTGGAATTGAATTTTTTAAAATTTTACTTATTTCTTTGACAGACTCAAAATCTCCAGGTGATGCTATTGGAAAACCAGCTTCTATTATATCAATTCCCAATTCATCAAAAACTCTTGAAATTTGAATCTTTTCTTCAAGACTCATTGATGCGCCAGGTGATTGTTCACCATCACGCATAGTTGTATCAAATATAAATATTTTATCTTTATCGCTCATAGCTCCAATTTTATGAAAATTTATAATACAATCTATAATAG
>CACGET010000016.1 GCA_902572155.1 uncultured Pelagibacteraceae bacterium
GAAATATCAACACCATTTGAGATTAATTTTAACAAAAATAATATAATAGACGAGGGATTTTTAAAGGCATTTGAACAATTAATTTTTTCAATTGTTCAATCAAAAGAGCTTAAAAAAATTCAAAAAACCCCTTTATCATTAATCAAAGGTATGATCGAAACTTTTTCGATTAAAGAGGAAAAATTTATAGATGAAATTTATTATTTAACTTTAAATGTATCATTTAACAAGAAGAAGGTATTTAATTTACTAGAAACTAAAAATATATTTCCATCTTTGCCAATTAAAAAAGATATACTTTTTATTCCAATAATTCTTGAAGAAAATAAAAATGAAATTTTAATATTTTCAGAAAATTATTTTTACAATAATTGGAATACAAACATTAAAAAATATCACTTACTTAATTTTATTTTACCCACAGAGGATCTTGAGGATTTTAATTTAATAAAAAGTAATTTAAAAAATATAGAAAATTATGATTTTAAACAAATAATTAAAAAATATAATATTGAAGATTATATTATCATGATTGTTTTTAAAAATGATAATGAAATAAGAATAATGAACAAAATAAATCTCAACAAAAAGATGGACTTAAAAAATTTAAAGTATAAAAATTTAAGCCTTAAAAATGAAAAAGAGTTTAGAGAACTTATAGAAAACTTAAAAGATACATATGAAAATTATTGGAAATCTAAGAATGAAATTAATAATTCAATTAAGCTAGTTTTAACTATTTCAATAAATAATGACGATAACTTAAAAATTTCTCAATTTGAGAAAGTTCTAACTAATTTAGATTTAATTTATGATTTTTTTATTTTTAAATTTAATAATAAAAATAATATGTATAAAATTATCTTTAATGGTTCCCCTGATGATTTTTTAAATATTATGCAAGACAATAATTATAACTTTGATATTCAAAACCAAATATGGGTTTTAAAATGACAAATTTAAATCAATTAATCCTTAAATTTGATTATCAACAAAATTTTAAAGACCAGGATTTTTATGTTTCCAAAAGTAATGAGTATTCTTTTAAATTATTAAATAATTGGCCTAAGTGGGAAAAAAACTTTATAAATATCATTGGAGAAAAGTTTTCTGGAAAAACACACTTGGTGAATATTTTCTTAAAAAAATTTAAAGGAATTAAGATAGATGCAAATGATATTAATAATCAATTTTTAGAAAAGATTAAGATTTATCAAAATATTGTCATAGAGAATCTTGATGAGACAGTTAATGAAAATTTGTTCTTTACATTAATTAATATTATTGACAACGATAATAAATATCTAATTGTCACTACATTAAAACCTTTAGTAGATTATTCATATAAACTAGATGATTTAAATTCTAGATCAAAAAATTTTATTTTGTCTCATATAAGAAAACCAGAAGATGATCTTATGTTCGCATTAATATTGAAAAATTTATCTGATAGACAAATATCAATAGATAAAAGGTTGGTAGATTTTATTATTAAAAGAATTGATAGATCATATGGCAAAATTTGTGATTTTATATATAAAATTGACGAAATTAGTTTAAAAAGAAAAAAGCCAATCGACTTTAAAATTATTAGAGAAGCATTAGAGGAATAATTGAATAAATACAGGACTCATAACTGCAACGAACTAAGAAAAGATGATTTAGAAAAAGATATATCTTTATCAGGATGGATTAACAAAAAACGAGATCATGGAAATCTTCTATTTATTGATCTTCGTGATAATTATGGAGTGACCCAATGTATTATTGATAAAGAAAATAAAAATTTTTTAGATTTGGAAAAAACTCAATTAGAAACCGTTATAAAGATTCAGGGGAAAGTTGTTAGCCGTCTAGAGGAAACAATTAATAAAGATATTGCAACAGGGGAAATTGAAGTTGTAATAAATACATTTCAGATATTAGGAAATTGTAAAGAATTACCAATGCCAGTTTTTAGTGATCAAGAGTATGCTGAAGAAATTAGATTAAAGTACAGATTTCTAGATCTAAGAAGAAAAAAAATTCATGAGAATATAATTCTTAGATCTAAAGTAATTTCATTTATTAGAAGCGAAATGACAAAAATAGGTTTTTTGGAATTTCAAACTCCAATATTAACTTCATCAAGTCCTGAAGGCGCAAGAGACTTTCTAGTTCCAAGTAGATTAAATCCTGGAAAATTTTATGCTTTGCCACAAGCTCCTCAACAATTTAAACAATTAATTATGATTTCTGGGTTTGATAAATATTTTCAAATCGCACCTTGTTTCAGAGATGAAGACGCAAGAGCAGATAGAAGCCCTGGTGAATTTTATCAATTAGATTTAGAAATGTCATTTGTTGAGCAAGAAGATGTTTTTAACGTAGTTGAAAAATTATTAGTCAATATTTTTAAAAAATTTTCAACTAAAAAATTAATGTATGAAAATTTTCCAAAAATTACATATTCTGACTCTATGCTTAAGTACGGTAGCGATAAGCCAGATTTAAGAAATCCTTTAATCATAACTGATATAACAGAAATATTTTCACGAGATGATGTGTCATTTGAAATTTTTAAAAAACTTGTAAAATCTGGTTCTAGGGTAAGATGTATCTTAACCAAAAATACAAAAGATAAACCAAGAAGCTTTTTTGAAAATATTGATAAATGGGCAAAGGGGTTAGGTGCCTCAGGATTAGCATATTTTACTTTTGAAAAAGAAAAAAATTTATCAGCAAAAGGACCGATAGGAAAATTTTTTTCAGAGCAAGCTTTAACAGAAATAATGAAAAAAATAAATGCTGAGGTAGGTGACAGTATTTTTATGGCATGTGATAAAAAATCAGATTTAGAAAAGATTACCTCTTTGGCAAGAGAAAAAATTGGTCAAGACTTAAACTTAATTGATGAAAATATTTTTGCTTTTTGTTGGATAGTTGACTACCCTATGTTTGAAAAAGATGAAGTAACAAATAAGATTAAATTTAGTCACAATCCATTTTCAATGCCTCAAAGTGATTTAAATGAAAAGGAGTTAGAAAATCCTTTAGATATATTAGCATTTCAATATGATATAGTTTGTAATGGTATTGAATTATCATCAGGAGCAATAAGAAATCATAAGCCAGAACTTATGTATAAACTCTTTTCAATTGCAGGGTATAACAAAAATGATGTAGATGAAAAATTCAGTGGTATGATTAACGCTCTAAGCTATGGAGCTCCTCCACATGGAGGAATTGCACCAGGCATAGATAGAATTATAATGTTATTGGCTAATGAAAAAAATATAAGGGAAGTTACAATGTTTCCTATGAATCAAAATGCTCAAGATTTAATGATGAGAGCTCCATCTGAGGTCTCCGTGGAACAATTAAAAGATCTTAATTTAAGTTTAAAGAATAAAAAATAAACTATTTTTTACCCTTTAAGGATATCTTGACATCAGAAAGATCTACTAAATTCTTTTTATAATTATTTCTAACAAAACCTTTACTCGTAATATCTTTTACTATTTTCAATAATTTACTTTGATCCTCAGAACTTTGCTCGTCAGCAGAAATTAAATCTCCACTACCTATAGAGGGTGTATGAGCTAGATCTTCTCTATTTTGATAAGAGATTGCTAATTCTCTAAAGATATAATCTAATATTGAACTTGCACTTAATATCCTGTCGTTTCCTTTTACTTTTCCAGAGGGTTCAAATTTTGTACCAATAAATGCGCTTATATATTCATCCAGTGGCACACCATATTGTAGTCCTAGAGAAACCGCTATGGCAAAATTATTCATTAAAGCTTTTACTAATTCACCTTCTTTACTAGTATCTATAAAAATTTCACCAATTTTACCATCTTCATACTCTCCAGTGTGCAGGTATACTTTGTGATCTCCTATAGTAGCTTTTTGAATATAGCCTTTCCTTCTATCAGGCATACCAGATCGAGTACCATTTTTTTCTGAAGATTTGCTTAAATTAGAAAAAATGTTTTCTTTATTTTGAGGTATTTGTTGACTTGCCTCGGAAACTACTTCAACTTTTTTACTTTCAGCCAATCTATTATTGGTTGGATCAAGACTTTTAGTTTTACGATTGTCTAATTTCACATCTAAAACCTCAAATTTACCATCATCTCTTTTTTCAAGGTTTTTTAGCTCTACTTCGCTAATGTCATCTAGGTAATGCTTAACTTTAAAAGTACATGTGTAATAAGTTTCTATTAAATATTTTGCCATTTCACCTCAGTTTTAATTATATTTGAATTTTGAATCATTTAATTTATATACAAATTCATATTTTAGTCTAATTTAATTTATACAATTTTTAATTGAAATAAAAAATTATTTAATGTTGACAATTTTTAAAAAAATTTTCACTTGGTGGAATCAAGATACTTTTGGAACGAGACTAAAAACTATTTTTTTTGGTAAGTTGGTGGGAAACGATGAGATGGGTAATAAGTATTATGAAAGTAAAAATGGAAAAAGATGGATTGTTTACGCTAACACTATTGATGCATCAAAAATACCAGTCGAATGGTATTCCTGGATACATTTCACACCTAATAAAATTGAAAAAAATCATACCTTAGAAAAATATGATTGGCAAAAACCTCATCAACCTAATTTAACTGGTACAGATAAAGCCTATTATCCAAATAAAAATCAAGATGGTAATAAAAAAAAATATTCTAGCTGGAAAGAGTAAAATAAATTTATTTTTTTTAACTTTCTTAGTTTATTTTTTTTTAATTAGTAATTCTATTTCACAAAATAAATTAGAAGGTTCTTTTACTGATTTAAAGATATTAGATAAAATTAGTTCAAAAAATACTTTGATAAAATTAAAAAATGGAAAATTGATTAAATTCAAAGATTTGTCTATAAGAAGTTTTAAATGCAAAAATTCTGAGTTTGATGATAATCCAGAAATAACAGCATATATACAGGTCAAAGATTTAACAAGTAAAAATAATGATGAAGTGTTTATATTTAATGGATGGATATTTTCATCAAGCCCATCTATAACCCCTTTCGACCACCCTGTTTATGATATTTGGCTAGTGGATTGTTACTAGATAATATTTTCATTATCGAGCCAGCTCACATTAAAATCTGAGTTAATAAATTTTTTATGACTTAATAACTTTTTATGAAGAGGAATAGTTGTTGTAATTCCTTCTATTACAAACTCATCCAATGATCTATTCATTCTCTGAATTGCTTCAACTCTATTTCTGCCATGACATATTAGTTTACATATCATACTGTCATAATATGGAGTTATTTTGTAACCCTGGAATATAGCACCATCTACTCTTGTTCTAAATCCAGATGGTTGGTGGCACATAGTTATTGTTCCTGGAGAGGGTTGAAAATCTTTACTAGCATCTTCAGCATTAATTCTACATTCAATAGCATGACCTCTTGGATTGATATCATTTTGTTTTAAAGCAGTTTCTCCTGAAAAAGCGATCCAAATTTGTTCTTTAATAATGTCGATTCCTGTCACCATTTCTGTTACTGGATGTTCAACCTGTATTCTCGTATTCATTTCAAGAAAATAAAATTTTCCATCTTCATAAATAAATTCTACAGTTCCAGCTCCTATATAGCCTATTTTTTTTACCATATTGACTGTTTTTTCAAATAAATTATTTCTTATTCTATCATTTAAAACAGGACTAGGCGTTTCCTCTATTAATTTTTGATGTCTTCTTTGAACAGAGCAGTCTCTTTCATGAAGATGAACTACATTATTTTTTCCTGCTAAAATTTGAACTTCTATATGTCTAGGATTTTGAAAAAATTTTTCAATATACACCTCATCGTTACCAAAATATTTTTGAGCTTCTGATTTTGCTGTTGAGAATAATGTTTCAAATTCTTCTTCCTTAAAAACAACTTTCATTCCCTTTCCACCACCACCACCAGATGCCTTTATTAAAACAGGAAAACCAATTTTTTTACTTAATTCTTTACCTTCAGATATGTCTTTAACACCCCCTTCAGAGCCTTCTATAATAGGTAGACCATTTTCTTTTGCAATTCTTTTAGCTTGAATTTTATCTCCCATCATCTCAATATGTTTCGAGCTAGCTCCAATAAAATTTATTTTATTATCCTCAAGAATTTTAGCAAAATTTACATTTTCAGATAAAAAACCATAACCAGGATGAACAGCATCAGAATTTGTAAGTTCAATTGCAGACATTAATGCTGGTATATTTAAATAGCTATTTACAGGTTGATGAGACCCAATACAAACACTTTCATCTGCCATTCTCACATGCATGCTATTTTTATCTACGTCGGAGTGAACTGCAACGGTTGAAATTCCCCATTCTTTACATGCTCTAATAATTCTAACCGCAATTTCCCCACGGTTTGCAATTAAAATTTTTTTAAACATTAATTTATTCTAAAATAATAATAGTTTGGCCAAATTCAACTGGATGCCCATCTTCAATACAGATTTCTTTAACAGTGCCATCAGCTGTTGAAGGGACATGGTTCATGGTCTTCATTGCTTCAACAATCATTATAGTGTCACCTTTCTTTATTTTTTTCCCAACTTCTACAAATTTTTTTGCTCCAGGTTCTGGCGCATGGTAAGCAGTACCAATAATTGGTGAAGTGATTTCAGTTCCTGATTTTGTATTAAAGTTATTAGAAGTTTTTTCATTTTGAATAGACGGAGAAGATGAAGCTAAAACTGGTTGGTTGCTTATGGATACATTATTTTTTGATACTTTAATTTTAGTATCTTTTTCTGTAATTTCTATTTCTGTAAGATTAAACTCTTCTAAATAGTCATTCAATTCTTTAATAATACTTTTATCTATCTTCATTTTGTAGGGTCTTTTGTATTGAAATTATGGCCAAAATATAACCTTCAGATCCTAAACCAAAAATTCCTCCTGTTGCTATATCACTTATTAAAGACTTGTGCCTAAATTCCTCTCTTTTAAAGATATTTGAAATATGCACTTCAATTATCGGTTTTTTGAACAAATCAAGTGCATCTCTAATTGAAACTGAAGTATGGGTGAATCCTGCAGCGTTGATTATCATACCATCATATTTATTTCTAGCATCTTGGATTAAACTTACTAACTCACCCTCTATATTTGATTGAGCAAAATCTAATTTAACTCCAATCTCATTTGATTTTTTTAAGCAATTTGCTTTTAATTCTTCAAAAGTTGTTACACCATATTGTGATTGTTCTCTTTCACCTAATAGATTAAGATTTGGACCATTAATAATAATAATTTTATTATTCATTCAACACTTATATACGATGAGAAAAATAAAAAAAATAGAAATTAGAGTAAATGGTAAAGTTAAATCTATATCAGATAAATATAGAATGTCAGATTTGGTTAAAAATCTCAAAATTCCAATGAAAAAAGTAGCAATTGAACTTAATCAAGAAATAATAGATAAAAAAAAAATTAGTAAAATAAGTTTAAAAAAAAATGATAGAATTGAAATAGTTCATTTTATTGGAGGGGGTTAAATGAAAAATAATAAATTAGTAATTGCAAAAAAAAAATTTAATTCTCGATTAATTGTTGGTACAGGTAAATATAAAAGTATGCTTGAATGTGCAAAAGCAATTGAACTTTCTGGAGCAGAAATAGTAACTGTTGCTGTAAGAAGAGTGAATATAGCTGATAAAAAAAAACCACTCTTAATGGATTATATTGATCCAAAAAAAATTACATATTTACCAAACACTGCTGGATGCTTTAACTCAAAAGATGCATTAAGAACTTTGAGACTTGCTAGAGAAATAGGAGGATGGAAGTTGGTTAAATTAGAAGTTCTTGGTGATAAGCAAAATTTATTCCCTGACATGATTGAAACTTTAAAATCTACAGAAGTTCTTGCTAAAGAAGGGTTTAAAGTAATGGTTTATTGTAATGATGATCCTTTAATGGCAAAACGATTAGAAAATTCTGGCGCAGACTCCATTATGCCATTGGCTGCACCCATTGGTTCAGGCCTGGGTATTCAAAATAAAGTAAATATTCAAATTATCAGAAAACAAACAAAGTTACCTTTAATTATTGATGCAGGTTTAGGTCAAGCATCCGATGCAACAATTGCAATGGAATTAGGTTGTGATGGTGTTTTAGTTAACACAGCAATTGCAAAAGCAAAAAATCCATTTGATATGGCACTTGCATTTAAGAATGCAGTAATTGCAGGTAGACAATCATTTTTAGCTGGTCGTATTGATAAATACTTATACGGCAATGCATCATCTCCTAAAACAGGGATTATTAAGTAGTCGCAGATTTTTTAATAAATTTTTTCTTAAAATATGGTTTCTTTTTAAAGGTTTTTTTCTGAAATTTCTTAATGTCTTTTTTTTCAAAAATTTTACCCTCTTTAATTTGAAGATCAAGATTCTTTAATATTTCATAATGCTCAACTAATTCGATCGTTTTTTTTGATTTATTTTGGATATTCATTATATATTCAGGAATTATCAGGTTTGGATCACTGATTATATCAATCGTCATCTTATTTTTTTTTTCAAAATAAGTTAAATCATCAACAAAATTTTCTTTTAAAAAATCAGAAATTTTTTCGCAAACTTTAAGTTCAACAAACTTTGCTTTATGAATTATTGCTTTTAATTCAACAGTTTTTAATAATTTTTGAGCAAACGACTCATCTGTTAGAGTTACTTTCCACTTAATCGCGCTTTCTCTAAGTCTTTGTCTGGACATTTCTAAAAGACCAAAATTACTTATTCTTCCAATCTGTATTCTAGCCCGATCACTTCTACATTTTTCTTTAAGCTTTCTTTCTACCAATCGTCTATTTCCATAACTTAACATGTCAATAAAATCGATTATAATTAAACCAGATAAGTCCCTTATCTTTATTTGTCTGGCAATTTCTTCTGCTGCTTCAATATTAGTATCTAATGCAGTGCTCTCAACATTTTTACCTTTTATTGAACTTCCAGAATTAATATCAATTGATACTAAAGCTTCGGTTGGGTTAATAACCAAATATCCTCCAGATTTAAGTTTTATTTCAGAGTCAAATATTTGATTTAATTTTTGCTCTATATTTTCTTCAATAAACAAAGGTACTTTACCTCTATATTTTTTTACTTTTTTAACATTCGATGGCATAATCATTTTCATAAAGGTTTGTGCTTTTTTATAACCTTCATTACCTTCAACAATTATATTTTGTGTGCTGTCATCAAACATATCCCTTAAAGTTCTTTTTATAATTTCACTTTCTTGATGAATTAGTGATGGTGCTATAGAATTGATGGCATTATCTTTAATCTGACTCCATGTTTTAATAAGAGTATCTAAATCGTTATTTATTTCATTTTTAGTTTTATTGCTGCCAGCTGTCCTTACAATTAGACCCATCTCTTTTGGTATTTCAATTTCATTTAAGATTGTTCTAATTTTTTTTCTATCAGCTGGATTAAATATTTTTCTTGAAATTCCACCTCCTTTGGGTGTATTGGGCATTAAAACAATATATTTTCCCGCAATTGAAATGAACGTGCTTAGTGCAGCACCTTTCTGACCTCTTTCATCTTTTATTACCTGAACTAGTATTACTTGGTTGGGTTTTATAACTTCTTGTATTTTGTATCTTTTGAATCTGAATTTATTTTCTTTTTTTTTTTCCTTTCCTTCATCTACGATTGCTTTATCATTAAAATTATTTTCATTTTCCTCTGAAGTATCTTTTTCAATATTAATAGGATCGTCTATCTCAAGTTTTCCTTTAGCAATATTTTCTTCTTCTTTTGCTTGCACCTCTTTAGATAGTTCTTCTCTAGCTTTTTCCTCTTCTTCTTTTATTTTTTCAAGATCAGCTTTAGGTATTTGATAATAATCTGATTGGATGTCGTTAAATGAGAGAAAACCATGTCTATCTCTTCCAAAATCAATAAACGCCGCCTGAAGAGAAGGTTCAATTCTACTAACTTTCCCTAAATATATATTATTCTTAATTAAGTTATTCTTTAAACCTTCGTACTCGTAGTCTTCAATATTGTCATCTGATTTAAGAACAACTCTAGTTTCATTAGGATGCGATGCATCGATATATAAATTCTTTTCCATAATAATTTGATTGATTGATTCATTTAATATTTTAATATTTATAAATTTTGTTTAATTCTAGTGCCTTATCTTTAACAAATTCCAAGATATAATGGAAATAAAATGAATAAATATATCAAAAATATACTGCTTATAACTCTATCTTTTGTTTTATTGCTTAGTATTTTAATATTTAGCGTTTTATGGACTTATTCAAACAATATTCCTGATTATAAATTTCTTAAAAATTACAAACCCCCAGTATCAAGCAAAGTATATTCTGGTAACGGAGAATTGGTTGCAGATTTTTCTAAAGAAAAAAGAATATTTATTCCATTTAATTCAATTCCAAAAAATATAATTAATTCATTTCTATCTGCTGAAGATAAAAATTTTTTTTCGCACCCAGGTGTTGATGCCAAAGGAGTTTTAAGAGCAATAATAAATAATATTTCTAATATAATTTTATCAAATAGACTTGAGGGAGCATCTACGATTACACAACAAGTTGCAAAAAACTTTCTATTAACTAATGAGGTAAGTCTTAATAGAAAAATTAAAGAGGCAATTTTAGCTTTTAGAATAGAAAGATCCTTATCAAAACAAAGAATTTTAGAGCTATATTTAAATCAAATTTATCTTGGTAGTGGAGCATATGGTGTTGCAGCAGCAAGTTTAGAATATTTTGACAAATCTATAAAAGATCTAAATTATAATGAAGCAGCATTATTAGCCGCTCTACCTAAGGCGCCCAGTCGATACAATCCCTATAGAGATATAGAATTAGCAAAATTTAGAAGAGATTTAGTATTAAAAAATTTATTAGATAATAATTATATAGACTCAAAATTATACACAAAACTTAAAAATCAAAAAATTACTTTAAGTAAGCCAAAAAAAATTTTTTTAGAAGATGCGCAATATTATATAGAGGATGTTAGAAAAAGTGTTATTAAAAGTTTTACATACGATAGAGTTTATAAACAAGGATTTAACATAAATACTCCAATTAATTTAAAGCTTCAAAAAATTGCAACTGAAACATTAAGAAAAGGTTTAGTTTCTTACGATAAAAGAAAAGGTTGGAGAGGAAGTATAACAAATAAAGAATATTCAAAAAATTGGTCTAACGATTTAAATAAATTTAAACTAGAAAAATCAATAAATTGGAATTTAGCTATAGTAAAAAATTTAAATAAATTTTCAGCAGATATTGAAATTGATAACAAATCAAAAGGTAAAATAGAGTATAAAGATATTTCCTGGACAAAAAAAGATTTTAATGAATTGCTTAGAGAAGGAGATATAATTTATGTAGAGAATATAGAAGATAATAAATATAGCTTAAAACAACTTCCTAAAATCAATGGTGGAATAGTTGTTATGGACCCATACACAGGAAGAGTACTTGCATTAAGTGGAGGGTTTAGTTTTAAAAAAAGTGAATTTAATAGGGCAACTCAAGCTCTAAGACAACCCGGATCAGCTTTTAAACCATTCATTTATGCATTAGCTTTGGAAAATGACTTCACACCCTCTTCAATTATCTTAGACGCTCCTTTAGTATTAGAACAAGGTACTGATCTAAAAATGTGGAAACCTGAAAATTATGGTAAAAAATTTTATGGACCTTCCACTCTTAGGATCGGACTAGAAAAATCTAGAAATTTGATGACGGTAAGAATTGCTCAAAAATTGGGGATAGATAAAATTATAGATTTTTCTAAAAACCTAGGAATCTATAAAAATTTAGATCAGCTGTTGTCTATCTCTCTTGGATCTGCTGAAACTACACTTTTAAAACTTACTTCAGCTTATTCAGTTTTTGTAAATGGTGGAAAATTAGTAGACCCGATAATTATTGATAGAATTCAAGATAGCCAAGGAAAAACAATTTTTAATCATGAAAAAAGAAAATGTGTAAATTGTAACAAAATATCATATTTAAGTAATGATTACCCTAGTATTGAAAATAATTATAAACAAATATTTTCTCCTCAAACAGCTTTTCAAATGACATCAATATTGGAGGGGGTAATTGAGAGAGGAACAGGGAAAAAATTGAGGGATTTAAAATTAAATATTGCTGGAAAAACAGGAACAACAAACAAAAACACAGATACCTGGTTCATTGGATTTACATCTAATTTACTGATTGGTGTTTATGTTGGATCGGATAATCCTACGCCTTTAGGAAAATATGAAACTGGTTCAAAAACAGCATTACCAATTTTCAAAGATTTCATTAAAAAAGCTGTAAAAAAATCCGATGCTAGGCCGTTTAAGGCGGCCAAGGGAATAACCATGATGGTTATTGACCCTGTAACAGGACAAAAAGCAAACTTCTCTTCTGAAAATACAATTATAGAAGCATATAAACAGCAAAATGTGATTGATGGTCAAGTCTTAGACATAAATATTAATAGATTAGCAGAAAATAATATATTAAAGTTTTATTAATGGAAAATAACTATTTTAATTTAAAAGAAGAAATTCAAAAAATTAATCAAAGAGTTAAGGAGTATCTTTGAAAAAAACAAAATTCATTTAAAATTAGAAAAGCTAAATAACAAAATGTTAGATGCCAATTTTTGGCAAGACAAGAAAAATTCTACCAGAATTATTAAAGAAAAAAAATTATTTGAAGAACTAATAAATTCGTATAAATATTCAATAAAAAGATTACAAGATTTAGAAGATTTACATTTGCTAGCAGCAGAAGAAAATAATGAGACCATTCAAAAAGAAATACTACAAGATATCAAAAATTTAAATTTATTAGTTAAAAAAAATGAAATAAAATGTTTCTTATCAAATGAGACAGACTCTCTTGATTGTTATATAGAAATTCATGCAGGAGCAGGAGGAACAGAAAGCCAAGATTGGGCAGATATGTTAAGAAGGATGTACTTAAAATGGTCAGAAAGTAAAAATTTTAAATCTAACTTAATAAGTGAGCATAAAGGTGAGGAAGCAGGTATTAAATCATCAATAATTAAGATTGAAGGAGATTATGTATTTGGATGGTTAAAAAAAGAGTCTGGTATTCATAGGTTAGTTCGAATTTCACCATTTGATTCAGGAGCAAGAAGACACACAAGTTTTGCAAGTATTTGGGTATATCCTGTTGTAAATGATAATATTAATATAGAAATTGTTGAAAAGGATCTGCGAGTTGATACTTATCGATCTAGTGGAGCTGGTGGACAACATGTTAATACTACTGATAGCGCTGTTAGGATTACACATCTACCATCTAAAATTGTTGTCCAATGTCAAAATGAAAGATCTCAGCATAAAAATAAAGAAACTTGTATGAATATGCTAAAAGCTAGACTTTACGATCATGAAATAAAAAAAAAAGAAGAAATAGATCAAGATAAAGAGTCATCGAAATCAGAGATAGGATGGGGACATCAAATAAGATCTTATGTTTTACAACCATACAGACTTGTTAAAGATAATAGAACAAACTTTGAAAGTACCAGTCCAGATAAAGTATTAAATGGAGAGTTGGACGAATTTTTAGAAAATTCATTATATAAAATTTAATGAAAAAAATAGTTGCATATATATTTATTTTTGTTTTTTTATTTGCATTTTCTTTCCTATGTTATTTTTTATTTTTTGGAATTAAAACTAAAAGTTTTAATAATCACATTGAAAACATAATTAACAAAACTAATAAAAATCTCACTTTAGAGATAGACTATGTTCAATTATATTTAAATCTAGAAAAGTTAAATATTGAGGTTAAAACATCAAATCCAAAAATAATTTTTCATAACACAAATATTGAAATTGAAAGCATAAAAACGCTTATTTCAATAAAATCATTTTTAAAAAAAGAGTTCGCCTTAAAAAATCTGCATATATCAACAAAATCGACAAAAATTAAAAAAATTATTAAATTGATAAGCAAAACAAATAATTCACCGCAGATATATATACTTCAAAATAAAATCTTAAATGGATATTTAGTTGCAGATTTAAAAATAAATTTTGATCAAAATGGAGAAATAAAGAAAGATTATGAAGTCAACGGTTATGTCAAAGATGGAAAAATTAATTTATTAAGTGGATATGATCTTAATAAAGTTGAGTTTTTATTTAATATAAAAAAAAATAATTATAATTTAAAAGATATTAAATTTTCGCTTAATGAATTAAATTTTTACTCTAGTAAGATAGATTTGAACAATAACGATAAAACCCTTATTGTTGAAGGAAGCTTACAAAACAATAATTTAGAATTAAGTAATGAAAAAATATTAAATATAAAAAATTTACATCCTCAAGTTTATAAAGTTGAAAATATTAATTTTAGTTCAGACAATAACTTTTATTTTAAAATAGATAATAGATTTAAAGTAAGTGAATTATCTTTGAAGTCAAAAGTAATATTAGAAAATCTATCTTTCAGAAATGAAAAAAAAGGAAAATATTTTTTTCCTGAAATAGATAATAAAATTTACCTTAAAGATCATAATATTGAAATCACACTTAAAGATGATATTTATTTGATACAAGGTTCAGGTAATTTATTGTTGCAAGAAAAAATAGATAAGATTAAATATAATATTAATAATCAAAGTAAATCAATTCAACTTAAAACAACAATTCAATTAAATCAAAATCAATTTTTTATAGATTTTTTAAATTATAAAAAAGATAAAAATTCTAATACTGATTTAAAAACAGAAATTATCATAAATCCAAATAAAGAGATTAATCTTAAAAGTATAGAAATTAAAGAAAACAAAAATATAATAATCTTTAAAGATATTTTATTAGATAAAAATTATAAGATAATAAAAATTGATAATATTGATTTAGACTATATTGATATTGATGAAAAAAAAAATAAAATAAAACTTACAAGAAATAAGGATTTATACAATATAATTGGCACTTCTCTTAATGCAGATAATCTAGTTTCAAAACTACTTGAAAGTGATGATAATAAAAAAGATTTGTTTAAAAATAATTTTGAGCTTAATTTAAAAATAGATCAAGTTTACATTGATGAAATAGATTTTCTTAAAAATTTGATTGGAAATCTTAGCATGCAAAATAACCAAGTTAAAGATGCAAATATAAATTCCTCTTTTTTAAATAATAAAAAATTTGTTTTTTCTATTAAATCTAAAGATGATGAAAAAGTTACAACTTTATTTTCGGAAAAAGCAAAACCTTTGATAAAAAGATATAAGTTTATCAAAGGTTTTGAAGAAGGTACTTTAGATTTTTATTCAAAAAAAGTTAATAAAACATCTGTTTCAAAACTTAATATTTTTGATTTTAAACTTCAAGAATTACCAGCTCTCACAAAACTTTTAACTTTAGCATCGTTGCAAGGAATAGCTGATACATTAACTGGTGAAGGTATAAGATTTAATGAATTAGAAATGAATTTTACAAGTGATGGTAATACTACGATCATTGATGAACTTTATGCAATAGGACCAGCTATTTCTATTTTAATGGAGGGTTATATTGAAAAAGATAAAATTGTCAGTTTGAGAGGTACTTTAGTTCCAGCAACTACACTTAATAAAACAATTGGATCTATCCCACTTTTAGGAAAAATTCTTGTTGGGTCGAAAGTTGGCGAGGGTGTATTTGGTGTAAGTTTTAAAATTAAAGGTCATCCAGATAATTTAGATACAAAAGTAAATCCAATAAAGACCTTAACTCCTAGATTTATTACTAGAACTCTAGAAAAAATTAAAAATTAATTAATTTCTATTTTAATATGTCTTTTTTTCCCAACTGAAAGTTTAAGATAATTATTGTTAAAATATTTATTATCTATAATTAATTTATCATCATTAATAATTGAATTATCAATTTTGATAGCATTACTCTTTATTAATCTTCTAATCTCACTTTTTGAACTTTCTAATTGGGATAAAATAACAAGGTCAACTATGCTTATTTTTTTTTCTAGATCTTTTGAGCTAATTACGACCGAAGGAAGACTTGATCCAGAAGAATTTTCGGAAAATACTTCTTTTGCAGTTTTTTCTGACTCCTCAGCAGCACGTTTTCCATGAAGCATTTCAGTTGTTTTATTAGCAAGTAGTATTTTAAGATCATTTATATTTTTATTCTTAATATCTTTGATTTCATTTGACTCAAGTTCAGTAAAAAAATTTAAAAATTTTATTACGTCTCTATCATCTGTATTTCGCCAGAATTGCCAATAATCATAAGCTGAAAGAAACTTTTTATCTAACCATATAGCTCCACTTTCAGTTTTACCCATTTTAGCGCCTGTCGCTAATGTAATTAATGGCGTTGTTAAACCGAAACATTGTTTATTTGAATATCTTTTGATTAAATCAACTCCGTTAACGATATTACCCCATTGGTCAGATCCCCCAATCTGCAAAACACAATCTTCTTTTTTATTAAGTTCTAGGAAATCATAAGCTTGTAAAATCATATAATTAAATTCCATGTAACTTAATGATTGTTCCCTATCCAGTCTTGTTTTTACACTGTCAAAAGTTAACATCTTGTTAATAGTAAAATGCTTTCCTATATCTCTTAAAAAAGAAATATAATTTAAATTTTTTAACCATGTATAATTATTTACAAATATTGGTTTTATATCTGGATTATTGTTATCTAAAAATTTTTTTAAAATATTTTGAATATTTATAATGTTTTTTTCTATCTCATTTTCATTTAAAATTTTTCTTGTTTTATCTTTTCCTGAAGGGTCACCAATTCTAGTGGTTCCACCACCTAATAGAACTATTGGACGATGACCATATTTTTGTAATAATCTTAAACACATTATTTGCAGCAAACTACCTACATGCAAACTTTCTGCCGTACAGTCAAAACCGATATAAGCTTTAATTTTCTTATTATCTAATAAATTAGATAAATCTTCTTCATTTGTACATTGATAAAAAAAGCCTCTATCTTTAAATTCTTTTAAAAATTTATTCATAAATTAATATTTATACAATATACAAATTTTGATAAAAAAAAATATTAATGAAAACTAATTTATATACTGCTATTGGTCTCATGAGTGGTACATCTATGGATGGTATAGACGTTTCGTTAATTAAGTCAGATGGAGTAAATGAATATGTAAAAATTTCTGATGATTATTATAAATTCGAGGAAAAGCTTTATCAAAAATTAGTTAATCTTAGAAACTTAATCAATAATAAAGAAGATTTATATGAGTATTCTGAGGATCTAAATAAAATTGATCAGGAATTAACAATTTTTCATAGCAAAATAATTGATGATTTTTCACAAAAATATAAAGGTAAGATAGATTTAATTGGATTTCATGGCCAAACGATTTTCCATAATTCTAATTTAGGAATAACAAGACAGTTAGGAGATGGAAAATTATTATCTCAACTAACAAAAAAAAATGTTGTTTATGATTTCAGGCAAGAGGATATGGCAAATGGAGGACAGGGTGCACCATTAACACCAATTTTTCATAACCTATTATCAAAAATTTTAAATAAGCAAAATAAGATTTTATATCCAATCTGTTTTTTAAATATTGGAGGTATTTCAAATATTACAATTGCTTTAGAAGATAGAAAAATATCAAATAACAAGTTTAGAGCTTTTGATATAGGTCCAGGGAACTGTTTAATTGATCAATGGATTATTAAAAACTCTAAAAATAAATTTGATGAAAATGGATTAATAGGAAAATCTGGAAAAATTGACCAATTAATTTTAAATCAAGCAATAGATAATTTCGAAATAAATTCTTACAATAATTCTCTAGATATTAAAGATTTTGATATTTCTTTTGCAAAAGGTTTGTCATTAGAGAATGGATGTGCAACTATAACAAGTTTTACTGCCTACTTAATTTCAAAGGGAATAGAACATGCAAATGATCTTAATAAAAATATTCAAACTAAATATTTGGTATGTGGAGGCGGAAGAAAAAATAACTTTTTAATAGGATTGATAAAAAAAAATTTAAAAACTTTTAAAAATATAAGTATCGAAATAATTGATGAATATGATTTTGATGGAGATTATATAGAATCCCAAGCTTTTGGATATCTTGCTATAAGATCTTTTTTAAAATTACCGATTTCATTTCCTCTTACAACAGGATGTAAAACTCCAATAACAGGTGGAAAAATAGTAAAAAATTTTTAATATAAAGCTGTTTCTTTTTTAATATATTTATTTAAGTTTTTTAAAAGACCCTCAATATTTTTTGAAAAAAAATGATTTGCCTCTGGTATCGATTGAAATTCGACATTTATCCCTTTTTGAGCACTTAGCTTATTATTTAACTCTGTAATATATTCTACTGGAACAAGTTCATCTTTTTTTCCATAAATCATCAATCCTGAAGTAGGACAAGGGGATAAAAAAGAAAAATCATAAACATTAGGCTGGGGTGATATTGCGATGAATCTATTTATTTCAGGTCTTCTCATTAGTAACTGCATTGCAATTAAAGATCCAAACGAAAAACCAGAGACCCAACATTGAGAATTATCAAAATTTTCTCTTTCTAACCAATCTAATGCTGCAGCAGCGTCAGCTAATTCACCTTGTCCATTATCAAATTCTCCATCACTTTTCCCAACACCTCGAAAATTAACTCTACAAACTGAAAAATCATTATCCAAAAATGTATTGAAGGTATCAACTACTACTTTATTGTTCATAGTTCCTCCATATTGAGGGTGCGGCTGAAGTATTAAGGCAATTGGAGAAGTATTTTTTTTACTTTTAAAATATTTTGCCTCTAGCCTTCCAGCTGGACCAGGTATAAATATTTCTAAAATTTTGTTTTCCATTTACGCTATTGATTATTGTTCTCAAAAAAAATGTACATTTATCATAACTGAGCGACAAAATGTTAACTTTTTTTTTAAAACTATACTTGACCAATTAGGTCAGGTATGTATAAAAAGCCCAATTTAAAAGGGTAAAATGAAACTAACATCAAAAGGACGATATGCTGTTATGGCATTAATAGATTTAGCAAGGTTTGATAATATTAATCCTGTATCACTAAGAGATATATCATTAAGACAAAGTATTTCATTAGATTATCTCGAACAAATCTTTTCAAAACTAAGAAAAAATCAAATAGTCAAAAGCATTAGAGGGACACAAGGAGGATATGTTCTTCTTAAGAAACCGCATGAAATAAAACTTACTAATATTTTTCATGCTGTAGATGAAAGAGTTAAAACCGTGCAATGTAAAAAAGATTCTAAAAGAGGATGTAATGGAAAAGCTACAAAATGTATAACCCATGATCTCTGGGATGAATTAGAAACACACATTAATACTTTCTTTGAGAAAAAAAGTTTAGAAGATTTATTAAAAAATAAAATAGAACGTAGAGCATAAGATGGATAATAGACAAAAAGAAATAGATAATCTTAAAGATTATAAATATGGTTTTTCAACTGATATTGAAAACACTACAGCTCCGAAAGGATTAAATGAAGATGTAATAAAATTTATTTCTAATATTAAAAAAGAACCTAAATGGATGTTAGAATTTAGACTAAAAGCATATGAAAGATTTAAACAATTAAAAGAACCAGATTGGCAAAAACCAAAGTATCCAAAAATTGATTATCAAGATTTATATTATTACTCAGCTCCAAAAAGTATGGATAATAAACCTAAAAGTCTAGAGGAACTAGATCCCAAACTATTAGAAACATATAAAAAACTTGGTATTCCTCTTCAGGAACAAGCTAGATTAAATGGAATTGCAGTGGATGCTGTATTTGACTCAGTTTCAGTCGCCACAACGTTTAGAGAAGAACTTACGAAACATGGAATTATTTTTTGTCCAATATCTGAAGCAATTCAAAACCATCCAGAACTAGTAAAAAAATACTTAGGATCTGTAATTCCCACAACAGATCATTTTTTTGCTACTCTTAATTCAGCAGTCTTTACGGATGGCTCATTTGCATACATTCCAGAAGGTGTAAGATGTCCGATGGAATTATCAACATATTTCAGAATAAATGCTTCTAATACAGGCCAGTTTGAAAGAACTTTAATTATTGCTGATAAAGGAAGTTACGTAAGTTATTTGGAAGGATGTACAGCACCTATGCGTGATGAAAATCAGCTTCATGCAGCAAATGTAGAATTAATTGCCCTTGATAACGCGGAAATAAAATATTCTACTGTCCAAAATTGGTATCCAGGAGACAAGGACGGAAAAGGTGGAATATATAATTTTGTAACAAAGAGAGGATTATGCAAAGGCAAAAATTCTAAAATTTCTTGGACTCAAGTTGAAACAGGATCAGCTATTACTTGGAAATATCCAAGTTGTATTTTAAGAGGAGATAATTCTGTTGGTGAATTTTATTCAATTGCAATAACTAATAATCATCAAAAAGCTGACACTGGAACTAAAATGATTCATTTAGGCAAAAATACTAAAAGTAAAATCATTTCAAAAGGAATAAGTGCTGGATCTTCTGATATGACATACAGAGGACTTGTAGATATTTCATCAAAAGCAACAAATTCCAACAATTATACCCAATGTGATTCATTGTTAATGGGCAATAAATGTGGAGCACATACAGTTCCATACATTAAAAATAAAAATTCAGACTCTAATATTGCTCATGAAGCAACAACATCAAAGATTAGTGAAGAGCAATTGCATTATTGTCAGCAAAGAGGTTTGAGTGCAGAAGAAGCTGTAGGACTAATTGTAAATGGTTTTTGTAAAGAAGTTTTACAACAGTTGCCAATGGAATTTGCTGTTGAGGCTCAAAAACTTGTTGGAATTAGCTTAGAAGGAAGTGTGGGCTAATGTTAAAAATAAATAAATTAAACGCAAAGATAGACAGTAAAGAAATCTTAAAAGAATTTTCACTTAATATAAATCCTGGTGAAGTACATGCGATAATGGGCCCAAATGGATCTGGTAAAAGCACACTTTCAAATATTTTATCAGGAAAAAAAGGATATGATGTTTCAGGTGAAGTTCTTTTTGAGGATAAAGATTTATTTGAACTTGAAACAGAAGAAAGAGCACATAAAGGTATTTTTTTAGCTTTTCAATATCCTTTAGAAATTCCTGGAGTTAATACTAATATATTTTTAAAGACATCGTTAAATGCTGTTAGAAAAGCAAGAGGTGAAAAAGAACTTGATGCTATAGAATTTTTGAAATTAGTAAAAGAAAAGTCCAAACAACTTAAATTTGATGAAGAAAAACTTAACAGACAATTAAATGTTGGTTTTTCAGGAGGAGAAAAAAAGAAAAATGAAATTTTACAAATGTCAATGTTAGCTCCTAAGTTATCTATTTTAGATGAAACAGATTCAGGATTGGATATAGATGCTTTAAAAATAGTAGCAGATGGGGTAAACCTTTTAAGAAACGATAAAAATTCATTTTTAATTATTACTCATTATCAAAGATTATTAGATTATATTAAGCCTGATTACGTTCATGTCTTAATGAATGGAAAAATAATAAAATCTGGAGGAGCAGAGTTAGCCTTAGAATTAGAAAAAAAAGGTTATGAAAATTTTAATTAGATGAAAGAACAATTACAAAAAGATTTTGACAATATTATTAAAAATTTAAGTTTGTCTCAAAAAGATATTGAAATAAAAAAATTCTATTTAGAAAATTTTATGAATAGGGGTTTTCCAAACAGAAAAGAAGAAGATTGGAAATTCTCAGATCTTAATCAAATAATAAAAAAGAATATCGGAGAACTAAGTTTCTATAGCGATTATACGTCTACTAACAAAGTTGATACATCTGTATTTGTAGATGGACTAGAACACAATAAAATAGTTTTTATAAATGGTAGAATTGAAAAAATTGACTTT
>CACGET010000017.1 GCA_902572155.1 uncultured Pelagibacteraceae bacterium
TGCCCACAATTTTTGCTGGAGTTAACCAAACAATTATGATGGCCCTAGCAATGGTGGTTATCGCTTCTATGATTGGAGTAAGGGGACTTGGAGTACCAATTTTACAGGCAATTTCTAACCAATATTTAGCTCTGGGATTGATGAACGGTTTAGCCATCGTGGCTCTTGCAATTATTTTTGATCGTGTAACACAAGAATATGGTAATCGGATTCAAAGGCATAGAGGTCAAAAAAAATAAATCAAATCCAATCGTTTTTCTTTGACAGCATTTTCAAATAAGATAATGATCTGGAAAAATGAACTTTTCTTTAGAAATAAGTCCTAAAACTGATCTTGAAACATTACCTCCTGTTAAAGATGTTTATATTACTATGCTGCCTGGTGGAGATTACAAAGAGACTGCTGAAAAGTCAGTTGAACTTGTTAAAAAAGGTTTCAATCCTGTTCCACATTTTCCAGCTAGATCAATGCAAAATGATTCTGAGCTTAAAGATTATGTTTCTAGATGTAAAGGTGGCGGAGTAAAACAAGCATTAATAATTGGAGGTGGCAGAGAACCACTTGGAAAATTTGACAGTTCATTTCAACTTTTAGAAACAGGATTTTTTGAAGAAATGAAAATTGGGATTGCTGGTCATCCTGAAGGGAGCCCAGATATACCTGACTCAGATTTAGACAAAGCTATGATAGATAAAAAGCCTTATGCTGATTATATAGTAACTCAATGGTTACTAGATCCTCAGCCTATTATAGATTTTATTTCTAAACAAAGCGTACCAGTGCATGTGGGAATTACTGGACCTCTAAAAATAACTAGCCTAATAAAATTTGCTAACATTGTTGGAGCAAAAAATTCCTTAAATTTTCTTAAATCTAATTTTAGTAAGGCGTTAGATTTATTAAAACCTAAAGACCCTAATGATTTAATTGGGAAAGTTAAATCACATACTGATAACTTCCACATTTATACATTCGGCGGCTTGAAGGAAACTAACAAGTGGTTGAAGGAGAATAGTTATGTCTAATGAGTTTGATTATACTAAATTAAAACATGTTACATCTGTTGATCAATCAGATCGGAAAGTACCATATAATTTAAGACAAAGTGGGCCAACAAAAGTTGAAATGCTTATTTCTACTAGAGTAAGAAAATCACCTTATTGGCATTTATCAATGCAGGCTGGTTGTTGGAGAGCAACTGTTTATAATCGTATTTATCATCCAAGAGGTTATGTTAAACCAGAAGATGGTGGGGCTATGGTCGAATATGATGCAATTGTAAATCATGTAACAATGTGGAATGTTGCTGTTGAAAGACAAATCCAAGTTAAAGGTCCAGATGCAGAAAAATTTGTTGATTATGTAATAACAAGAGATGCAACATTAATATCTCCAATGAGAGCAAGATACGTAATTTTATGTAATGCATATGGTGGAGTATTAAACGATCCAATTCTCTTAAGAATATCTAATGATGAATTTTGGTTTAGTTTATCTGATAGTGACATTGGTCTTTACTTGCAAGGAGTTAACGCAGATGGAAGGTTTAATGTGGCGATTGAAGAAATAGACGTTAGTCCAGTGCAAATTCAAGGTCCAAAAGCAAAAGCTTTAATGAAAGATGTGTGTGGAAAAGATATTGATTTTGATAACATGCCTTTCTATGGCCTAGGTGCAGGAAAAGTTGGCGGAAGAGATGTTATAGTCTCACAATCAGGTTTTTCAGGTGAGGCTGGCTATGAAATTTACCTCAGAGACTCTACTCTTTATGCGGAGGATATGTGGAATGCAGTTCTTGAAGCTGGAAAGAAACATAATCTAATGGTAATTGCTCCGGCTCATCACAGAAGAATTCAAGCTGGAATTCTATCTTGGGGTCAAGATATGGATCAACAACATAATCCTTTTCAGTGTAATCTTGGTTATCAAGTTTCTTTATCAGGTAAAGGTGAGTGGAATAAAAAAGCAGATTATGTTGGGAAGGCAGCATTAGAAAAAATGGGCAAAGAACTTAAGGATGGTAAAAAACCATACAAACTTCAGTTAGTTGGACTTGAATTAGGTGGCAAACCTATTGAAGAATATGCACCTGATTTTTGGCTTATATCACATGAAAGCGGTGGTGATCCTGTAGGATTTATTACTTCTCCTTGGTATCATCCAGAAAAAAAACAAAATATAGCAATGGGATATGTACCGTTTGATGGGACTTTAAATTCAAATGGATTTCCAAAAGGTAAAGTTGGTACAAAGTATAAAGTACATTTACCTGAAAAATACTCTGATACACCAGGAACACCTGTTGATGCTGTTGTTGTTGATATTCCATTTAAGGAGTCGTTCAATGCTAACACAAGAGAAGTCGTTAAAGGCTAAATATTTTGGGGGGATTTGTTAATTCATTTCCCCCAATAACTACTATGACTAAAGGCTTTTTAATCGTAATTTGCATTATTATTACGATTGCTTTAATAATATTTCCAATAATTGTTTCGTATAAAGCGCAGAAAAATAAAAAAATTAATAAATAATGTTTGGTGAATTTTTAGATATAGTTTTTAGATCAATAAAATTAGATAAATCTTTGTACAAAGACAGCAAAAACTTTGGTGAAGCATCAATTTACTTTGCTGGTCTAATTATGATATTAGATGGAATTGCAGGCGCAATTGCCGCAAATACTGTAATTAAAACTGCTGTTGCAATGTCAGGTCTTACTGCAATTTTAACTTGGTTAGTGTGGGGAATTTTTATTTATGTAATAGGAGTAAAACTTTTTCCAGATAAACAAACAAAAGTACCTTTTAAAAAAGTACTAACAGCAGTTGGGTACGCACATGCACCAGGATTATTGAGATTTTTTGCTGTTACTCCAGATTTAATGATACCAATAATTTTTCTTACTCAATTCTGGATTTTTGCTGGTTTAATTATTTCAACAAAGCAAATCTTAAACTTAAAATCAAATTTTAAATCATTTGGAATAGTATTTTTGTCCTTTTTGATAATAGCATTTTTATCAATTTCATTTGTAATGAGTAGAATGAATATGTTACCAGTAAATCAAATAAGTTAGATAGGGAAAATTGTTTTAGATATTCTACAAGATTTGCAAATTTTGTAGCCCATTAATATTAAATTTTGAGATACACTTTCATCTTTATTCAAACATTCTTCACAAATATTATCTAGTTCTTGATCAAAATTTTCAATATCTATATTCTTATTAGTCATTATCTGTAAGGCCTGCACCTGCTCCACCTTGTTTTAAGCTTTCATTCTCTTCAACAAACGTGTTTTCCGATAGTTGATATAATTCCTTCCATTCGTTATCTGAGAAATTGTCTTGATTGTCAATAATTTCCACTTCTACATTCATTTCTTTTAATATTATATTTTTATCTAGGATGTTAGAAAAAATATTCACATTATAATTCAATATGAATTCATTTTTATCAATTTTAATATAAATTTTTTTTCCTATGATTTCTGATGCTCTACTTAGAAAAGATAAAAAAATCATTGGATATGCTATGACTCCAAAATTAATTTTTTTTATTTGTTTCATTGCTCTCACTTGATCTAAAAAACTTATCCCAAGTATTATTGGACAAAAAGGAGTCGTGTTAGATACATTTTCTTCACTAATTAAATTCAAGTTCTCAAATTTTTTAAAATTTTTATCTTTATAATATTGATTTAAATTCTTAACTCCTGGTAATCCGAATAACTCTAAAATTCTTATACTTTTACCAACATCTTCTGAAATTCCCCAAGAATAACCCGCTGCTCTTGAAGCTCTTTTAACAGTTGTCTCAATTTCACTTAGAGATCTCATAACTATATATTTACTTTATAAACCCATTGCTCATCATAACTTTCTAAATATTGAGGTAGCGGGGCTCCTTGAAACATACAGATCCTTAACCATTTGTCTGATCTTGGGTCAAATTTTAATGCTCCAAAAAAAGAGAGTTTTAGTCGTAACATATCAATTGGCATAGTTTGTTTACTTATTGTATTGTCTTGAATTTCAGAATATGGAAACTTTTCAATTATAAAAGCTCTTCTAACAACATGCCTCAACTCAGAATTATTTGACAGAAATTTTGCAATAGATAAACTTTTCTTGGTTGTTAATAATTTTTTGTATAATCTTTTAATATCTCTAGCGATTGCTAGTGGTTGTTCTAAATCAGAACCATTTTCTTTGTACCTATCAGCTAATCTAGGTTCTTCTTTGTTTTTTGAAATAAACCAAAAATTTTGATTATTTTCTTTTTTTTCAAAATCTATTTTCAAAATATTTGAATATTCATTTTCAATTATTTTAAGTAAATCATCTACCTTTTTATGGGTAGGAATATCAAAATATTTCTCTTCATCTGAGCTCATTAATTTTACCAAAGGTTTAGTTATATAATCATATGGCTCCATCATGATTGAAACTATATATTCAATACATTCGTCACAGGTTTCTTTTTCAAGCCATTTGTATATTTCATTAAATGCATACTCAGTTTTAAAATTGAATTGATTTTTTGTATAATCTAAAAATTTTTTAACATCTTTTAGTAAAGACTTAGTTTTATTTTTTTGATATTCACTCTCTGTGTTCCAGCTTGTAATATTTGTTAACGAGTTTGTTACACATTCTATAAAAAGGTTACTATCTTCATCGTTTACATCTTTAATTTGTCTTATTTTTTGTAAAGCAATTTCTCTAGACATTATCCAATTATTTAACAAAGTTGGGTGGTTAACAATAAATGGTGCCATACCAAGACCTGTAGAGTTGCCAATTCCTAAATTTTTACAAATATTCTCATCTAATTTGACTGATTTTTTTGGATCTTTGTGATAAGCAACATGATTAACTTGATCAAATGTAAATTGTCTTACTAGATAAACAAGCATCATTTCTAATCTAAAAGGTCCATTTATCTCTTCTCTATTTTTAATCCTAAATCTATCAGCTAATCCAAACTTTCCAGAGCCATAAACTGCTGTTGTTCTATATAAATATCCAACCTGAGATAATAGTTTTAAATTTGGCTGCAAACCTTTGCTTAATCTTTCAACAACATGATTAAAAACTCTAATAGATTTATTTGCTCTAGATAGCGTTAATTCTTTATATGAAAGTCTACCTATTTCTTGTTTTGGTACTTCTTTCTTTAATCTTTCTATATCAGTTTTACTTGGAATTCCATCGTACAAAGTAAAGGCAGCATCCCACTTGGTTGCTATTACTCTATCTGATCTCTCTTCATCTGAAATTAGATTGGCAAAACAAACTAATGAATAAACCCTATCTTTTTTTTTAAATGAATAGACTGCTTCACCGTAACCATTTTCATCAAGATTAAATAAATCTTTTTTAAATTCCCAGTTTTTAAATTCATCTAGAAAGCTTCTTAAAAATGATAACTTTGATTGATGAAACGATCCTAGTCTTGATAATCTCATTATTTCTTTTGGGTCTCTTAATTGTATATTCATCATCAAATTATTTTATAAAAATTATACCAATTGTTACCAAGTATCCCCTTAGTTTCAAAATCTGAAAATCCAATTTTTTTTAATCCTTGCTCTAAATTTGAAAAACCTCTAGCATCTTTAAACCAAAAGGGTTGTTTTGGAAAACCAGGTCTATTTTTTGATCCTTCCCCGTAATTTTTGCTTTTAGTCCAAGTTCCATTTCGCATCCATTCAACAATAGAATCTGGCTGATTAAGACAAAGGTCCGATCCAATACCAATATTTTTAACTTCCATTATTTCAGCTGTTCTAGCAACCATTTCACAAAAACTTTCCAAAGTACAATTGGAGTTTTCTTTAAGATGATGTGGATATAAGGATAAGCCTAAAACTCCACCACTTTCACTTAGGGTTTTTAATAAATCATTAGATTTATTTCTTTTAGCTGGATGCCAAAAAGATGGATTTGCATGAGTAATAGCAATTGGTTTTTGACTTAATTCAATTGCTTCAAGAGTGCTTTTTTCAGCTGAATGTGACATATCAATTACAACTCCAACTCTATTCATTTCTTTGATAACTTCTTTTCCAAAATTAGTAACTCCGCTATCTATTTTTTCATAACAGCCTGTGGCAAGCAAGGATTGATTGTTATAAGTTAACTGCATAAATCTACATCCTAAGGAATGAATTTTTTCTACTAAACTAATATCATCTTCAATTGGAGAGCAGTTTTGAAATCCAAAAAAAATAGCAGTTTTGTTTTCTACACTAGCTTTTTCTATATCTTTAAAATTTTTTCCCAAAAATATTAAATCAGAATTTTCTAGAAATAATTGATCCCATTTTTTAATTTCTAACAATAATTCATCATAATCCTCATGATATACAATTGTAACATGTACAGCATCTAAACCTGCTTCTCGATTAAACTTAAAGATTTCCCTGTCCCAATTACAATATTGTAAATTATCGATTTTATAGTTCATAAATAATTTTTAAGATTTAAACAATATCAATAAGCTGTCTAAATTCTATTAATTTTATTGAAATTTTGACTTAACTTTGAAATAAACTTTTAATTACATAATTTAATGAAAAAAATAAAACCTTTAAAAGTTTCAATAGTGATGGGTAGTCAATCTGACTATAAAACTATGAAATTAGCAGAAAATACTCTAAAAAAAATTGGTTTATTGTTTGAAATCAAAATTATATCTGCTCACAGAACTCCTAAGAGAATGTACGATTATGCACAATCAGCAGAAAAAAATGGTATTGGAGTAATTATTGCTGGTGCAGGTGGTTCAGCACATTTACCAGGCATGATATCATCCATGACATCCTTGCCAGTTCTAGGCGTCCCAATTGAAAGTAAAAAACTAAAAGGTTTGGATAGTTTGTTATCAATAGCACAAATGCCTAAAGGGGTACCAGTTGGAACTTTGGCAATAGGACAAGATGGTGCTATTAATGCTGCGTTACTTGCCGCATCCATTATAGCAAATAATGAACCTAAAATTAAAAAAAAAATTATTGCATGGCGAAGAACACAAACTAAGTCTGTGAAAAAAAAACCAAAATAAAAATATGTCTACAATTACACTAGGTATAATTGGTGGTGGTCAATTAGGTAGTATGCTTGCAATAGCAGCAAAAAAATTAGGTGTTAATACCATAGTTTTTTGTGATGATGTAGACGCCCCAGCTCAAAATTTTTGTGATAAATTTGTCTGTAGTGATTATACCGATAAAGATAATATTATTGAGTTTGTAAATCAAGTAGATTTAGTTACATACGAATTTGAAAATATACCTTATGAAACTCTAAGTGAAATAAATAAATTAAAAATCGTTTTGCCTAAACCATCAGTTAATAGATTGATTCAACATAGATTAGCTGAAAAAGACTTTGTTAATAAATTGAATATTAGAACTACCAGATATGTATCAATAAAGGAAAAATCGGAAATTGAAGCATTAGATGATTTTTTGCCAGGTATTTTAAAAACTGTTACGTTAGGTTATGATGGAAAAGGACAATATCCTATTAATTCAATAGATGAATTGAATAAACTAGATGTTGATTTTTCAAAAGGATACATTTTAGAAAAATTGGTAAAATTAAAAAAAGAAATTTCTATAATTATCACTAGATTTGACAATTCTAAATATGAAATATATGAACCAATCGAAAATACACATCAAGACCAAATTTTGAAATATTCAAAAATACCTGCCGATATAAGTGAAAAAATATTTAAACAATCTAAGGATTGGGCAATAATGATATCAGAGGAACTTAAATACATAGGCACATTATGTGTAGAATTTTTTATTGATCGTAATGAAAATTTATATGTAAATGAAATAGCACCAAGAGTTCATAACTCAGGTCATTTAACTATTAATGCATACAATATAAGTCAATTTGAAAATCATATTAGAGCTGTATGTGGACTAGAACAAGTTCATTTAAAGAAAATTTCAAATGCTACAATGTTAAATCTTATTGGCGATCAAATAATACCATACAGAGAGAGAAAAAAATTTGAAAATAATGAATTTTTTTTTGATTATTTAAAAAAAGAAATTAAAAAGAAAAGAAAAATGGGACACTTAACTACTTTAGTTTAAATGCTAACATCTATTGAAGGTAATTTTAATAATCCAGAAGTTCACAAGCTTTTGATAAAACACTTCATCGAACTGAGAGCTGCCTCACCAGAAGGAAGTGCTCATGTATTAGATATAGATGGTTTAAAACATTCTTCTATTAAATTTTGGAGTTTATGGAAAAACAAAACTCTAACAGGTTGTGGTGCATTAAAATTTTTAGATAACGAACATGGAGAATTCAAATCTATAAGAGTTCACGATTCTTTTAGAAGAAAAAGTTTTGGAACTAAAATAATTAAACTTCTAATTAGAGAGGCACAAAATCTAAATATAAAACAAATAAGTATAGAAACTGGAGCAGGTGATTTTTTTATACCTGCAAGAAAATTGTTTAAAAATTGTGGATTTAAGCCATGTAAGCCTTTTGCACACTATAAAGAGGATATAAATTCAATTTATTTAACGAAATTAATATCTTAAATAAAAAAATTATCTATTTTGTTGACAAAACCCAATAAAATCTAAACAAAGTCAAAATTACTTAATTATAAGTAATAAATTAATACAACGAAAAGTAAGAAGATAAATATGAGTCTACAAGGAAAAGTAAAATGGTTCAATCCAACCAAAGGTTTTGGTTTTATTGAAAGAGAAGATAAAGAAAAAGATGTGTTTGTACATGTTTCAGCAGTAAGAGATGCTGGTATGAACGGTTTAGATGAGGGTCAAGCTTTGACTTTCGATGTTGAAGATGGTCCCAAAGGTCCTTCAGCAGTTAACTTAAAAACTGCATAATATTCACACTTCCTATTGGCTGATAAAAAAATAAACAAAGTATATTTAAATTTATTAGCCAATACCAATTCTAATAGAAATAAAAATAGTTTTTATTATTGAAGTTGTTTTAAAAGATGCAGATGATTAAATTTTTTAAAAAAGGGGACTTTATAACATTCTTTTTAGGGTTATCTCATAATTCTTTTTCTAAAAATGGTTGCCTACTTTTAGTTTTTGTGAAAGGTATCAAAAAGAAAACCAGTAAATTATAATAAAGTTACACTATGATAGGAATTTTAGGAGGAATGGGGACGCAAGCAGGTCTAGATTTCTGTAATAAATTAGCTGTTTTAAATCGAGGTAAGATAGACCAGGAATATCCTCTGTTTTTACTTTATAATAAGTCAAATATACCTGGTAGACCTGAGTCGATCGGAATTCAAACTAGTAAGCTTACAAATAAATCATTTAACAAAAAAAGCAAAAAAAAATATGACAAAGTATTAAAAAGCTTACTAACAGGTTGTAAATTACTTGAAAAAAATAAATGTAAATTTATTGTTATACCCTGTAACACAGCTCATTACTGGTATGACGATTTACAAAAAAAAATCAATATACCAATAATAAATATGCCAAATGAAGTATTCAAGATAACAAGCATACAATGCAAAAAAAATACAAAAATAGGCATTTTAGCAACAGAAGGAACACTTAAAACTGGAGTGTATAATAAGTTTTTTGATAAAAAATATGAATTAATTTCTCCTAATAAAAAGATTCAAAAAGAAAAAGTAAATAAGGCAATAAAATATGTCAAAATGGGTAATATCAAAGCAGCAGAAAGATCAATAAAACCTGCAGTAAATTTTCTTATAAAAAATAAATGTAAGAAAATTATTTTAGGATGTACTGAATTACCTATTGCAATATTTGCATTTAAATCTTTTAAGAAAGTAAAATCCTCAAAAATATTTTTAGATCCCAATTTAATATTAGCCAACTCTTCTATGAAAAAATATTATATTAAGAATTAGCTAATGGAAAAACCGTATGTTTTATATGTTGCAGAACTTATTTATAAAAAGATATCTGAATTGAAAGAAAATAATTCTGGTATTTCAACTAATGATGCTATTGAGGGATTTATAGGATCAAAAACTTATAAAGAAGTAAGTAGCGGCGAATTTCACAACAAATGGTTTCAAGAATTAGAAAATAATAATTTCGTAGATATCAAATCTGGAAAAAAAATACCCCAAGAAACAATCAGATTGTTAAAAATTCAGAAAGATATGATAATAAAACAATTAATAAGATTCCCTGAATTATACTATGCAAAAAATCATTTTCCACTTGAGGTCTCACAGCGTGCTTTTGATAACCTATGGAGAATGTGCGAAAGTTATGAACTTTGGTGCAAAGAAAGTAAACAAGAGCATTTAATAATTTTAAATATCATAGATTAATTATAAAATATTTGTTTTCTTGTTTTATAGAATTTTTTTTCTATTAATTTCTTAAAGTCTTCGTGGAATTTTTTTTCATTAAAGTTAATTTGATCAATTTCTTCATTATTATATTTTTCTGCAAATGTATCTGAAATTAAACCAAGGGTATTTTTACCAGTTTGTTTTTCAATAATTTTATTGGTTCCATATTGAAAACCTGCTTGAGCTATATTTCCAGAAGTTGCTATAGTAACACCAGGGCCCATAAAAGCAGTTGATTGAACACACGCATTTAAAGGAAATAGGACAATTATTAGTAAAATTATTTTTTTAAAATTCATAATAAGATCTAATTGATACTTAAATTATCCAAACAACTCAAGATAGAATTAGTTTATTTTGGGTATTTTTTTATGATAATCAAGCATTATAGCTATAATCAATTATGATTAAGATTTTTCCATTTATATTTATAATTCTTTGGTCATCAGCCTTCATCACAACTAAACCTATCATTGATTATAGTGATCCATTTTCCGCACTTGCTTTTCGATTTTTGATTGTTGGATTTGGTTTTTTTTTGTTTTGTATTTACAAAAAACAAAAAATTTTAATTAATAAAAAATATTTTTTAGAGTCATTCTTGAGTGGAGTTCTTTTTCATGGACTATATCTAGGTGGAGTTTTTTTTTCAATTTCAAAAGGAATGCCGACAGGCATAGCTGCATTAATTGTAACTCTACAACCTATTCTAACAAATGCATTAAGTGGACCTATCTTAAATGAAAAAGTTTCCTTTAAACAATGGCTAGGTGTTATTTTGGGTTTTATGGGTGCCCTACTAGTGTTAGGTTTTGATATTGGTTCAAATATTCCTATAATTGGTTTATTGGCAACTATCATTGCTCTTTTAGCAATTACTACCTCAACTATTTGGCAAAAAAAATTAAGTAATAACCTTCCTCTGTCAGTAAGCAATATGTATCAAGCATTAGGTGGTTTTAGTTTTCATCTTTTAATAATTATTTTTTTTACAGAACCTTATATAGATTTATCTAAAACATTTTTAATTGCAATGAGTCACCAAATATTTTTAGTATCCTTTGGTGCATTTACAATTTTGATGTATCTAATTAAAAATAATTCTGCCAGTAAAACAGTCTCGATATTTTTTTTAATACCTTCAACTTCAGCACTGATGGCTTGGTTTTTTTTAAATGAAAAACTGAGTAATTTAGATTTACTTGGATTTTTTATTACTTCAGTTGGAGTTTATATAGCTACCAGGGACTGATCTATTTTCCAATATAACCAAATTCTAAGCTCGAGTCAGTAATTGAATGATAAAGCGACTCTCCAAAACTTCTTAAACTAAATATTCTTAGTTTATCAGGATTATCTTTTAACATATCAACGGTTATAGATATTCCATTGAAAGTTGAATTTATACAATTATTTTTGTTAAGATTATTAAAATTAAAAGGACATCCTTTTTTCAAAACCTCTTTAGCTTTAATCCCTTCCAATTGTATAATTGCTCTTGAATGTGAAAGGTTAGTAATTGCAAAATTTTCTTGATCAAATTTATTTTTTATTTCATCTAATAATTCAAGTTTCTGTGAAACTAGGAACCAATTTTTTGGTCCATTCCATAAAATTCTTGTATTCTCGTTACTATCAACATTTAATGGAGTATCTTTAAATTTTAAATTATCTATATTCATATTATCGACAGATAAAGTTGAGTTTTTAAATTGTACTAATTGAATAATAGATAAATTTTTAATTTCTTTTATGCTTAACAAATTGTGCTCATTTTTTCCTTCATAATCTCCATATTGACCCTTTAAATGAACATTTTCTAATGCAGATATTGATTTCATGATCTTACCCTCTCCCCTTTTGGATCAACATAATGTGAAGAAACAATCTCTACTGGAATAACTTTATTTTTTAATGGTGACATCACAAATAATTTTTGCCCAATCATATTTTTCCCATCTTTAAGTATTGCTAAAGAGAATGGATTGTCATGTTCAACACTCCAGCAAGATGCTGAGATATATCCTAATTTGGGATTTGGTAAGGCTGCCTTAGCGTCTTTTACAAGATGAGATCCCTCAGGAATACTTGTTTTTTTATCTATAGGCACAACTCCTACAATCTTTTGTCTATTTTCAGCTGTGAAAGCTTTTCTATTTAATGATCTTTTTCCTATAAAATCTTTCTTTTTGCTAACTAAACCCTCAAGAGAATTATCATATGGGATAGTTCTTCCATCCAATTCAGATCCAGCAACATGCCCCATTTCTATTCTTAAAGTTGAGAGTGCCTCTGTACCGTAAGGCTGTATGTTAAGATCTTTACCTAATTCAATTATTTTCTCCCACATAAAGTTTCCGTTATTTGACTCTACATTTATTTCGTAAGCTAACTCACCTGAAAATGAAATCCTAAATATTTTTGCATTCACTCCAAATAAATCACCTTCAATATAACCCATAAAAGGTAATCCTTCGTTTGATACATCTACTTTTGGAAATAAATTTTGCAACAATTCTCTCGACTTAGGTCCAGCTATAGCTGCTCCAGCCCATTGTTCGGTTGATGACACAACATTAACTCTTAATTCAGGCCAAACTAATTGAAGGTAATACTCTAAATGTGAAAGCACATTTGCTGCTTGGGCAGTTGTTGTAGTCATATGATAATGATTTTCAGAAATTCTTGTAGTTGTTCCATCATCCATAACAATTCCATCTTCTCTTAACATCACTCCGTATCTAGCTTTTCCAACTGGCAATTTTAACCAAGCATTAGTGTAAACTCTGTTTAAAAATTCTGCTGAGTCTGGACCTTTAATATCTATTTTACCTAAAGTTGTTACATCACATACCCCTACATTAGTTCTTACATTTTTAGCTTCTCTTTTTGAAGCTTCAAATAAATTTTCATTTCCTTTTTTATAATATCTTGGTCTTAGCCATACGCCTGCATCAACAAAAACGGCATTGTTTTTTTCATGCCACGTATGCATTGGTGATTTTCTAGTTGGCTTTGTATGTTTACCAACCTCTCTTCCTACAATCGCTCCAATTGTAATAGGTGTATAAGGAGGTCTAAAAGTCGTATGTCCTACTTCTGGTACAACTTTATTTTCAATATTAGATACAAGCTGCAAACCGTTTAAGTTACTAGTTTTACCCTGATCAGTCGCCATACCCAGAGTTGTATATCTTTTAACATGTTCGATAGATCGATATCCCTCTTTTAAAGCAATTTCAACATCAGAAACTGCAACGTCATTTTGAAAATCTAAAAATCTCTTGTAGTGTTTTCCTTTAGGTAGTGGTACGCACCAAAATTTATCATGTTCAGTTGATTGTTTTTCAACTGAGTTTGGTATTGATACCCTGTTATCATTATTAGTAATTTTTTTAGATATTTCATATCCAGCATTAAATGAGCTTTTTAAAGTTTCTTCTAAATCAAAAACTCCGTTAGCTGCTCCTAAAGTTGTTTCATTTTGTTTTGAAACTCCTGGAATAAATGCATCTATTTCTTTTTTAAATTTTGTTTTATTTCCTGACTGAGAGGCAAGATGAATAGTTGGTGTCCAAAAACCAGAAACACAGATACAGTCACATTTTATATTTTCTATTTTTCCTAAATAATTTTTATCGTCCGAAATACTTGCTATATCAGCTGATTTTACTTTTTTATACCCTTGGGCTGCTACTACAACATATGAAAATTTAATATTAATACCAAGATTTTTTGCCTCTGTTACTATTTCTGAAATAGGGTTTTTTCTAGTATCTAAAATAACAGGATCAATTCCATTTTTTTTAAATTCAATAGCAGTTTCATAACCGCTATCATTATTTGTAAATATCAGAGGTTTTCTACCAACTAATACTCCATATACTTTTAGGTATTCTTTAGCTGCAGAAGATAACATAACTCCTGGTGTATCATTATTTCCAAAAACTAAAGGTCTTTCTATTGAGCCAGATGAAATTAAAACTTCTTTTGCTCGAATATACCAAAGTCTTTGTTTAGGATGAAACTTTTTTGTTTTGGGTAAATGATCACTAACCTTTTCTGACATTACTAGCATGTTGTGGTCATAATAACCAAATACTTGAGATCTATTTTTGACAACTACATTTGGCATTTGTTTAAGTTCAGTAATAATACTGTCTGCCCAATCCTTTCCTGATTGATTTCCAATATTAACTTCATTAGTTAAAAGAGAGCCACCAAATCTTGGTTTGTCTTCAGCCAATATTATTCTTGCACCATTTTTTGCTGCAGCATAAGCACTTGCTAATCCTGATGGTCCAGAACCAGCTATCAGTAGATCACAATACTCATACTTGTGTTCATATCTTTCTTTGTCATGCTTAATTGAAGCAACTCCCAAACCTGCAGCTTTTCTAATAAAAGGTTCATAAATTTTGTACCAAAAGCTTTTTGGCCACATAAAAGTTTTATAGTAAAAACCTGCAGGAAGGAAAATTTTTAAAAAATTATTAATAGCTCCTACATCAAAATTAACACTAGGCCAACAATTAACACTATTTGCTTCTAAACCTTCAAATAGTTCTTGTTCTGTAGCTTTTACGTTTGGTTCTGTCTCATTGTTTCTATATAATTGAACAATTGCGTAGGGTTCATCCACTCCAGCACCAAAAAAGCCTCGTGGTCTATGGTATTTAAAGCTTCTACCAATTAAATGTACTCCATTGGCAATTAATGCAGATGCTAAGGTATCTCCTTCATAACCCTGGTAATTTTTACCATTAAATTTAAATGATATTTTTTTATCTCTATTAATTAATCCAGCATGTTCTAATCTAAAACTTTGGCTCATTTGGATATTTCCTCATCAGCTTTTAATGTGTTAAAAATTTCATGAGTTGCAGTATCTCTCTCAACTTTTATCCATTGTCTACAACCAGATATATGTTGCCACAATTCCCAATGTTTTCCTCTTAAACTTTTTCTATTGTAAACAAAATTATCCCAATCTTTATCTGATACTTCTTTATTTAATTCAGGTCTTTTAACAGTAGCATCACCACCATAAGAAAATTCATTTTGAGATCTCATTCCACAGTGTGGACAAAAAATATATAACATTTAAGAAATCCAGGTTTTGGTACCAAGTCCTTTTTCATCTAGCAAGTGACCTGTATTAAATCTTTCTAAACTATATCCTGAATTTAGTTTATGAACTTTATCTTGAGCAATAGTATGTGCAAATGTCCAACCAGAAGCAGGTGTTGCTTTAAACCCTCCATAACACCAACCACAATTTAAATATAGTCCTTCAATATGCGTCTTATCAATTATAGGTGAACCATCCATAGACATGTCCATTATCCCTCCCCAGGTTCTAAGCATTTTTAACTTACTTAAGAATGGCATCATTGCAATTCCTTCTGTTAAAACGTGTTGAAGTGTGGGTAGATTTCCTCTTTGAGCATAACTATTATATCCATCTAAATCACCTCCCATGACCATCTCACCTTTGTCAGATTGACTTATATAAAAATGTCCTGCTCCAAAAGTAACAACCCCATCTAAAACAGGTTTTACTGGTTCAGAAACACAAGCTTGTAAAAGATGAGTTTCAATAGGTAATGTCATATTTAGCTTTTCTGCTAATATGTTTGTACTTCCAGCAACACATAGACCAATTTTTTTTACTTTAATATCCCCTCTTGAAGTTCTTACTCCATTAATTCTTCCTGCACTAACATCAAATCCAGTTACTTCACAGTTTTGAATTATGTCTACTCCCATTGAATCTGCTTGACGTGCATATCCCCATGCAACAGCATCATGTCTTGCAGTTCCAGCACTTGGTTGCATTAATCCACCAAAAATTGGAAATCTTACATTTTCAGAAAAATCTGCCATTGGAATAATCTCTCTTACTTGTTCTCTATTTAACAACACAGCATCAATTCCATTTAACCTCATAGAATTTCCTCGTCTTGCATACATATTCATTTGAGCATCTGAATGAGCTAAGTTTATAATTCCTCTAGGTGAAAACATTACATTGTAATTTAAATCTTGACTCATTCTACGCCAAAGATCCATTCCAAATTCACTAAACAAAGCATTATCATCATGCATATAATTTGATCGAATTATTGTAGTGTTACGTCCAACATTTCCCCCACCTATCCATCCTTTTTCAATAATTGCAACATTAGTAATTTTATGTTCCTTTGCTAAATAATATGCCGTAGCCAAACCATGGCCACCTCCTCCAATTATAACAACGTCATACTCTTTTTTAGGAGTAGGGTCTTTCCATGCTAAATCCCAATTTTCGTGGTTAGATAAAGCGTTTTTTACTAAGCTGAATATAGAATATTTTTGCATAACATGATTTTACCTAAAAGAGTTTAAATTGTTCTTATTTTTATTATATATATTTTTTAGAAGTTTCCAAATTCAATAAAAAGAGATATTAATCACCGAACTATAAATTTATAAAGGACATCAAATGAGCGAAGTAAAATCTGACATACAAATAGCTAGAGAAGCTAAAATGCAACCAATTAAGGACATATTAGCTAAAATTGACGTACCAGATGATGCTTCAGCATTCAGTCCAATTGGAAGACATATTGCTAAAATAAATTTGGAATATTTAGACGCACTTAAAGAAAAAAAAGATGGAAATTTAATTCTTGTTACTGCAATAACACCTACTCCAGCTGGAGAGGGTAAAACAACGACTTCTGTAGGTTTAAATGATGGTTTGAATAAAATTGGAAAAAAATCAATCGTATGTTTAAGAGAACCTAGTCTTGGGCCTTCTTTTGGAATGAAGGGTGGAGCAGCAGGTGGTGGTTATGCTCAAGTTGTTCCTATGGAACAAATTAATTTACATTTTACTGGAGACTTCCACGCAATAACTTCAGCACACAATTTATTGTCAGCATTGATTGATAATCATATTTATTGGGGAAATAAACTTAACATAGACGTAAGACGTGTAGTTTGGAAAAGAGTGATGGACATGAATGATCGATCTTTAAGATCTATAGTAGTTGATTTAGGAGGCGTAGCTAACGGATACCCTAGACAAGACGGTTTTGATATAACAGTTGCTTCAGAAATAATGGCTATATTTTGTCTAGCAACTGACTTAAAAGATTTAGAGAATAGAATAGGAAATATTACTATTGGATATACAAGAGATAGGGCTGCAGTTTATGCTAAAGATCTTAATGCTCAAGGTCCAATGACTGTTCTTTTAAAAGATGCAATAAAACCAAATGTTACACAAACATTAGAAAATAATCCAGCAATCATACACGGTGGCCCATTTGCAAACATAGCTCATGGATGCAACTCTGTAATTGCAACAAAAACTGGATTAAAATTAGCTGACTATGTAGTAACAGAAGCAGGCTTTGGAGCAGATCTTGGAGCAGAAAAATTTCTTGATATTAAATGTAGAAAGTCAGGTATTAAACCAAGTTGTGTAGTAATTGTTGCAACTATAAGAGCTCTAAAAATGCATGGAGGATTGAATAAAGATGAATTAAAAAATGAAAATTTAGATGCTTTAAAAAAAGGATTAGTAAATTTAGAACGACATATAAACAATACAAGAAAATTTGGCCTTCCAGTTACAATAGCTGTTAACCACTTTGTCAGCGATAGTGATAAAGAGATGGATTTATTATTAAACTTTTGTCAAACACAAGGAGTTAAAGCTTCTAAATGTACTCACTGGTCTAATGGTAGCGAAGGAACTAAAGAATTGGCAAAGAATGTGGTGGAAATTTGTGAAGAAAAAAAAGATGTTTTTAAATATTTATATGAAGACGATTTACCTTTGTTTAAAAAAATAGAAAAAATAGCCCAAGAAATCTATCACGCTAGTGAGGTCATTGCAGATACAAAGATAAGAAAGCAATTGAAAGATTTTGAGGAAAATGGCTTTGGAAAATTGCCAGTATGTATAGCAAAAACTCAATATAGTTTCTCGACAGACCCTAGTTTAAAAGGTGCACCAACAGGACATGCTTTACCTGTAAGAGAAGTTAGACTTTCATCAGGAGCTGAATTTATTGTAGTTGTATGTGGAGAGGTAATGACTATGCCTGGTTTACCTAGAGTACCTGCAGCTGACTCTATTAAATTAAACGATAAAGGTGAAATTGAAGGCTTATTTTAAAAAAATAAAAAACCTACCACTCAATATTTAGTTTTTTATTTTCAATAATTGCTTCAATCAAAGATCTCATTAGTGGGATCTTGTTTCTATCAAATTCTTTTAATACTTTTGTACCAATTTCTAAAGCCAACTCAGCACCTTCAACAGTATCATTTTTCATAAATCTTTCTTTCGCATCTTTATAATCATAACCTTCACCTAAAAGTTTACCCATCTTACTATTTCTACCTCCAGCAGCACTAACATATAAATCACCCAGACCTGCTAATCCATAAACAGTTTCAACATTTCCATTTAAAGATTTAGTAAAATAACACATCTCATAGACTGATCTATACATAAGAGATGCTGCAGTATTTAAAAAATACTTGTTTTTAATTTCTTTGCTAGCTTCCGCGCTACTTAATCCTTCAGATGCTCCAATTATCATTGAATATAAATTCTTTATTGCCGCACATACCTCCACGCCAACTAAATCATTTGAAATTTCAACAGAATAATAATTTGTTGAAATCATTTCTCCAATTTGTTTAGCAATATTTTTATCATTATTAGCAATGACTACACTACTTTTTATCTTATTTGCTAAACCTGAGGCCAAACATGGTCCAGCTACAGCTGATATATTTACATTTTCTATTTTGTTTTTGTTAAGTATTAATCTAAATTTTTCAACCAACGTTTCAAACCTGTCATCTATAATGGTCAAACCTTTTGTAAGTAGTAAAATTTTTGTATCTTTATTTAAATTTTTAGATATTTCATTTGCAGCCCATTCAATTCCTTTTGAACTTACACCGATTACTATCAGATCAGGTTTAGTTTTTAAAATATTTGAAAAATGATCAAAAGTTTTTATCTTTAATTCTTTAGGTAAATTAAATTTTAATACTTCATGAAAATTATTGTTATTATTTATATTATTTATTACTTGTTCTTCTAAATGGGTACCAACTAAAGTAACATCATTTTTATTATCTATGCATGGTACAGTGAATGCGGACCCCATAGCACCAGCACCTAATATAATGATTTTTTTCATATCAAAAATATCTAAAAACTATTATTGAAAAAATTACTGAAATAACTGTTGCAATCCATAAATTAAAATCAGTAAGTCCTAACCAAGCTAAATGGATAAATGCAGCACTTAATAAAGAAATAAATAATCTATCCCCTCTTGTAGTATCTAGCGTTAATACTCCTCTTCGGGGATTGCCGCCAGGATCTTTTTTTTCCCAGAAATACATAACTGTGATGCAAAGAGCTATAAAAATAAAAAAACTTGCTGTAGGCCAAGTCCAAGCCATCCATGTTATAAAATCAAAATCAAAAAGACCTTTTTCTTTTGGTTGGCCAACAGTAGACCAACTAGATGCATGTAGATTTGTAAAAATCATACTCTACCCATCGCAAATCCTTTAGCAATATAATTTCTTACAAAGTAAATTACTACCGCTCCAGGTATAATAGTTAAGCTTCCAGCTGCTGCCAACAGACCAAGTTCATAACCTGATGTACTTGAGGTTCTCGTCATTATAGCTGCAATTGGTTTTGCCATTGTAGCAGTAAGAGTTTTTGCCAACAATAATTCAACCCAAGAAAACATAAAACAAAAAAACATAGTAATACCAATTCCAGCAGCTATTGTGGGAATAAAAATTTTAAAGAAAAATTTAGGAAAAGAATAACCATCAACATAAGCAGTTTCATCTAATTCTTTAGGAACAGCTGACATAAATCCTTCTAATATCCAAACAGCAAGAGGAATATTAAAAAGACAATGAGATAGTGCAATAGCTATATGTGTATCAAATAAATTTACTGATGAATAAAATTGAAAGAAAGGTAAAGCGAAAACAGCTGGTGGAGCCATTCTGTTTGTTAAAAGCCAGAAAAATAAATGTTTATCACCTAAAAATTTATATCTTGAAAAAGCATACGCAGCAGGTAGTGCTGCAGATACAGAAATTATAGTATTAAAAACTGTATACGTAATAGAATTTACATAACCCATATACCAGGTACTATCTGTAAATATTGTTTTATAATTATCTAATGTAAAATCTTGTGGCCACAATGAATAAACATTTATAATTTCAGTAGTTGATTTAAATGACATATTTAACAACCAATAAATAGGTAACATTAAAAAAATTATGTAAAATGTTGGTACCACCCATTTTATTTTTTTCATTTTCTACCCTCATCTTTCATCATTAAGTTGTAAAAAATCCAACATATTAGAAGCACGATTAAAAAATAGATTAGCGACATAGCAGCTGCAGGCCCAAGATCAAATTGACCTAAGGCCATTTTTACTAAATCTAATGATAGAAAATTTGTTGCATTACCGGGTCCACCTCCTGTTAAAACAAAAGGTTCAGTATAAATCATAAAGCTATCCATAAACCTTAGAAGTATAGCTAAAGTTAAAACTTTTTTCATTTTAGGTAACTCGATATATCTA
>CACGET010000018.1 GCA_902572155.1 uncultured Pelagibacteraceae bacterium
CAGGTAAAGTCTATTTTGATTTAATAGAGGCAAGAGAAAAAATGAAAAAAGATGATGTAGTCATTTATAGAATAGAACAATTGTATCCTTTTCCAGCTAAAAGCTTGGTAAAAGAAATTAGAAAATATGCAGAAACAGCTAAGTTTTTTTGGTGTCAAGAAGAGCCAAAAAATATGGGCGCCTGGTTTTCAGTAAGAGATTATATCCAATGGACATTAGATAATATTAAGGCTAAAAATAATATAATTTCTTATATTGGAAGAAGTCCCGATGCATCTCCAGCGACAGGATTTGCAAAAAGGCATATTTCTCAACAAGAAGAAATTATAAAAAAAGTTTTTGAATAATTTATAATGAGTGAAAAAATATTAGTACCAGCGCTTGGTGAGAGCATCACAGAAGCAACAATAGCTAAATGGCTTAAAAATGAGGGAGATGCTGTCGAAGCAGATGAACCAATTGTAGAACTTGAAACCGACAAAGTTAATTTAGAGGTTCCATCTCCAGTAACAGGTGTTTTAACTGAGATAGCCTCTAAAGATGGCTCGGTGGTAGAAGTTGGCTCTCTTTTGGGCTCTGTTTCAGAAAATGGTGAAAACTCGTCTCCAAAAGAAGAAATAAAAAAAATAGAACCTACAGTAAATATAGAGCCTTTAGTAAATAAAATTAAAGAAGATAATTTAACATCACCAAATAAAGAACCAAATATATTTGAAGAAGAAGATGAAATTGACAAAGAAGAACCACTTGTATTAACAAATGAAATTAAAGAAGAAAATAATCAAGTAAAAAATAACAATACACATGATCTATCTCCTGCTGTTAGGAAAATAGTTGCAGAAAATAATATTGACATAGCAAAAGTTAAAGGCTCAGGAAAAGAAGGTAGAGTTTTAAAAGGTGATCTTTTAAATTTAATGGGAGCAAACCCTAAACCTTCAGAAAGAAAAATAAAGTATGGTCAAGAAGAAAGAATTAAAATGACCAGACTAAGACAAACTATTGCTAAAAGATTAAAGCAGGCGCAAGAAAATGCTGCTTTATTAACAACTTTTAACGAAGTAGATATGACAAATATCAATCAAATGAGAAAAGATAATCAAGAGGATTTTCAAAATCGTTACGGTATAAAATTAGGCTTCATGTCTTTTTTTGTAAAGGCTTGTGTTGTTGCCTTAAAAACCTTTCCAGCTATAAATGCTGAAATCGAAGGCGATGAAATAATTTATAAAAATTATTATAATATTAGTTTTGCTGTTGGAACTGAAAAAGGTTTAGTTGTTCCTGTATTAAGAGATGCAGATGAATTGTCTTTTGCAGACATTGAAAAAAATATCAAAGAAATTTCTGAAAAAGCAAGAGAAGGAAGGTTAACTATCGAAGATCTTCAAGGTGGTACTTTTACAATAAGTAATGGAGGAGTGTATGGATCAATGTTATCGACACCTATACTTAACTTGCCTCAATCAGGTGTATTAGGAATGCATAATATTGTAGAAAGACCAGTTGTTGTAGATGGTGAAATTAAAATAAGACCAATTATGTATTTAGCTCTTTCATATGACCATAGAATAATTGATGGTAAAGATTCAGTTTCATTTTTAAAATTAGTAAAAGAGAATTTAGAGGATCCAAGAAGGTTGTTTTTAGATATATAATGGCAGAAAAATTTCAAGTAGTAGTTATAGGAGGTGGTCCTGGAGGCTATGTTTGTGCAATAAGATTAGCACAATTAGGTTTAAAAACAGCATGTATAGAAGCAAGAGGATCACTTGGGGGCACTTGTTTAAATGTTGGATGCATACCTTCAAAAAGCTTACTAAATTTATCAGAAGAATTTCACAAAGTTAAAAATCTCTCCAATAAAGGAATTGAAATTGGTGATGTAAAATTAAATCTCCCTAAAATGATGAAAAGCAAGGATAAAGCTGTCGATACTCTCACTAAAGGAGTTGAATTCTTATTGAAAAAAAACAAAGTTACTTACTTTAAAGGGTTTGGTAGCTTTAAATCTAATGACGAAATTTTGATAAAGGATAACCAAAATAAGGAAATTTCTATAATGAGTGAAAAAACTGTTATAGCAACTGGTTCTGTTCCAGTATCTTTACCAGGAATAGAGATTGATGAAAAAGTTATTATTTCTTCTACAGGTGCCATTAAACTAGAAAGAGTTCCAAAAAAAATGGTTGTCATAGGTGGCGGTTATATTGGATTAGAAATGGGATCAGTGTGGTCAAGATTAGGTTCAGAAGTTCAAGTAGTTGAATTTCTAGATCATATTACTCCTGGAATGGATAAAGAAATTTCCACAGAATTTATGAAAATCCTAAAAAAACAAGGTATAAAATTTAGCATGCAGAACAAAGTTGAGACTATCAAAAAAACTAAATCTGGCGCTGTAGTTTCCACTATTGATAAAGATGGAAAAAAAAATGATTTTGAGTGTGATGTTGCACTTATTTCGGTAGGTAGAAAACCTAATACTGATGGTTTAAATTTAGAAGCATTAGGTATTGAATTAGATGAAAAAGAAAGAATTAAGACTGATAAATCGTTCAGAACAAATATAGAAAATATTTTTGCAATAGGCGATGTTATTAGTGGACCTATGCTTGCTCATAAAGCAGAAGACGAAGGTATTGCAGTTGCAGAAAATATCGTGGGTCAATCAGGTCATGTTAATTATGATACAATTCCTGGCGTTATTTATACTACACCTGAAGTTGCATCAATTGGTAAAACAGAGGAACAATTAAAAGAATTAAATGTTAAATATAAGATTGGTAAATTTTCATTTATGGCAAATTCAAGAGCTAAAGCTATAGATGATGCTGAAGGATTTGTTAAAATTTTAGCAGACGAAACTACAGACAAGGTATTAGGAGCGCATATAATTGGACCTCATGCAGGTGAGTTAATTGCTGAAATTGGTGTTGCAATGGAGTTTGGTGCAAGTTCAGAGGATATTGCAAGAACGTGTCATGCGCATCCAACATTTTCAGAGGCTGTTAAAGAAGCAGCATTATCAGTAGACAAAAGAGCAATACACTCTTAATTAGATTATGGCCAAACTATTTCATCAATCATATAGGCTCCACCTGAATTAATATAGTCTCCTTCTTTGCAGCCTTCACCTAAGAAAGTTGCAATATGTATGTTAACACCTTTTTGTCTGATATTAGTAATTCCTGATCTTGAAGGGTAACCAGGACTTAAAAAATTTTTCCATTGATCTCCTCTAATAAAGCCGCTAGTGTTATGAGGTTGGCTTAATTCTGCTCTAGCGTGCGTAGTAAAATGATCTGTAGATAATCCAGCATTCATTCCTCTCCCCAACCAATCAGAACTGCAATCCCATATTCTAGTGCATTTACCCGTAGCATCTACTCCCTTTGCAGTCATACCAATATTAGATTGACTTCTACAACCATAACCAGGCCCAATATTCATATACGATTCTCCATTAAGTCTACACATGTTGTATGTAACATTTGCAAGATCTACCACTCTTTTATGCTGAGCTTTATAAGTATTACATTTACCGCTTTCGACAAAACCTTGATAAACTGGAATAGAAATAACAAATATTATAATGATAATAGTTATAACAACTAATATTTCTATTAGCGTGAAAGCTTTACGTAGATTCATATTTGAGTGCAATGATAAATATAAATTTGATTTATGTCACTAATTAATTATGACTAGTTATTTATGAAATATCCAGTTTTATTACCTAATATATTTAATCATCCATTTACTTATGAAAGTGATCTAGATTTAAAAATAGGAAACTATGTTGTTGTACCTTTTGGAAGATCGAAAATCACAGGAGTAGTTTGGGATGAATTTGAAAAAAAGAATAATAAAAATTTTGAAATAAAAAAAGTTTTAAAAAAACTAGATGTAAATCCATTAAAAAAAACAACTATTAAATTTCTTAATTGGTTTTCTGAGTACAATATAATTCCAAAAGGAATGGCTTTAAAATTAGTTTTATTAAGCAGTGATGCTGTAGAAAAATTTGAAAAAGATACTTACAAAATTTTTAATACAATCAAAAAAAAAAATTCAATAAAACTTTCTGAAGAACAAAAAAAATCCTTAAAAAAAATGAATATTTCTAATGAAAAATTTAGAGTTCATGTTCTACAAGGAACAACAGGCTCAGGTAAAACTATGGTATATTTTGAAGCTCTCAAAGACATTATTAGCAAAGGCTTCCAGGGCCTAATTTTGTTACCAGAGATAGGTCTAACAAGTCAATTTGAAAAAAAATTTTTAGAATTTTTTGGATTTAATCCTGCTATTTGGCATTCTGGTATTACAAAAAAAAAGAAAGAAGTTATCTGGAGTGGTATTACAAGTGGAGAGATTAAAGTAGTTATTGGAGCAAGATCATCATTATTTTTACCTTTTAAGAAATTAGGATTAATTATCGTTGATGAAGAACATGATCAATCATTTAAACAAGATGAGGGAGCAACCTATAATGCCAGAGACATGGCAATTTCTAGAGCTTCATTTGAGAACATTCCTATTAATTTAATAACAGCGGTCCCATCAGTAGAAACTTATGAAAATATCCAAAAAGGGAAGTACTCAATATCTAGATTAAAACAAAGATATCAGGATGCATCATTACCAAATTATGAAATAATTAATTTAAATGAAACTAAATTAGAAAAACAATCATGGCTTTCAAAAAAAATAATAGAAAAAGTAAATTTTCATCTTGAGAAAAATGACCAAGTATTATTTTTTTTAAATAGAAGAGGTTTTTCTCCGCATGTGCTTTGCAATAAATGTTTTAATAGTTATTCGTGTCCCAATTGTTCAATTAATTTAGTCTATCATAAGAATAAAAATAATTTATTGTGCCATTATTGTGGTTTCAAATCTTCTTTAAAAAGAAATTGCATAAAAGATGGGAAATGTGAATATATTTTTAGTGGCCCTGGGGTGGAGAGAATTTATGACGAAGTAAAAAAAAACTTTCCTTCAAAAAATATTGAGATTTTTTCTAGCGATACTATGAATAAAAAAGGTTCTAATATTAAGTTAGAGAAAATAACTAACAATGAGGTTCAAATTTTAGTTGGAACACAATTAATCTCTAAAGGTTTTCATTTTCCAAGTTTGAATTGTATTGTAGTGGTTGATATCGATCTTTCATCTCAAGGACATGATTTAAGAGGAGCTGAAAAAAATTTACAGTTATATCACCAACTTTCTGGACGAGCGGGAAGAACTGGTAAACCTGCAACAGTGTATTTTCAAACTTATAATGCTAATAATAAAATGATTTCAGATTTGACCAATAGTAATCCTGATATCTTTTTAGAGCGAGAATTAGATATTAGAAGACAAAATAAACTCCCTCCTTTTCAAAGATTTATTTCACTAATTTTGACTGGAAATGAGGAGATTAAATTAGAAAAAGAGGCTTTTAATTTTAAAAATATAATTAAAACGAAAGTAGAAGGAAGAGTTTTAGGGCCGGTTAGTGCACCAATTTTTAGATTAAAAAGAAAATTTAGAATGAGAATATTAATAAGAGGTTCTAAATCTTTGAGATTACAAAATTCTCTTAATAATATTATAACCAAATATAAATTTCCCCCAGGAATAAAACTTTCAGTTGATGTTGACCCAATAAACTTCAATTAATAGGTAAAAAAGGGCTTATTTTCCAAATGTGTTACTTGAAGACATACAGGTCATATGTTAATTAAAGCGTGTTTTTAAAATTAATCTTCAACATTACAAAGGTATTAATTTGAGCAAAGATAAAGGATTTTCGTTAACTTCAGCTGAAAGATATTCATTGGCTTTATATGAACTTGCAAATGAAAGCAATCTTCTAGAAAAAATAGAGAATCAGTCCTTATCAATTTTAGATTTAATTTCTAAAAATAAAGATTTTTCTAATTTTATTAAAGATCCTACAGGTAGCAAAGAAAACCTATTAAAAGTAATCGATAGTATTTCTGAAAACAATAAATTTGAAAACCTGTTAAAAAATTTTTTAAGTTTCTTAATTGTGAAAAGAAGGTTTTTTTATATTGAGCAAATTCTTAAGAGTTTTATCGAAATTTGTTCAAAGAAAAGAGGAGAATTAAAAGCTGAGTTGAGATCGGCAAAAGAATTATCTAGTGATGAAATTTCAAAAATTAATGAAGAGTTATCTCAAAATTTTAGCTCTAAAATAAAATTAAACTACAAACATGACAAAAGTTTAATAGGAGGCTTAGTAGTACAAGTTGGAAGTATCATGGTAGATACCTCAATTAAGAATAAATTACAACAAATCGAAAATAGAATGATAGAGGCATAAATGGAAATAAATCCTTCAGAAGTTACAAAGATATTAAAAGAACAAATTAAAAATTTTGGTGATAAAGCTGAGGTAACTGAGGTAGGTCAGGTATTATCAGTTGGGGACGGTATTGCAAGAATTTACGGACTAGACAATGTTCAGGCTGGTGAGATGGTTGAATTTGCTGACAGTTCTAAAGGGATGGCTTTAAATTTAGAAAGTGAAAACGTTGGAGTTGTAATTTTTGGTGATGATAGAAATATTAAAGAAGGTGATATTGTAAAAAGAACAGGAAATATTGTTGATACTCCAGTTGGAAAAGAATTATTAGGAAGAGTTGTTGATGGTTTAGGAAATCCTATAGATGGAAAAGGCGCATTAGATAAAGGTGTTCAAAAAAGCAGAGTAGAAGTTAAAGCTCCAGGAATTATTCCAAGACAATCTGTAAGTGAACCCATGCAGACAGGCTTAAAATCAATTGACAGTTTGGTTCCTGTTGGAAGAGGACAGCGTGAATTAATCATTGGTGATAGACAAACTGGTAAAACTGCTGTTGCAATTGATGCAATTATTAATCAAAAAAAAGTTAACGAGTCAGGTGATGAAAAACAAAAACTTTATTGTGTTTATGTTGCTATTGGTCAAAAAAGATCAACTGTAAGACAAATTCAAAAAACATTAGAGGAAGCTGGAGCAATGGAATATACAACGATTGTAGCCGCAACAGCATCGGACTCTGCTCCACTACAGTTTTTAGCACCATATACTGGATGTACAATGGGTGAATATTTTAGAGATAATGGAATGCATGCACTAATTATATATGATGATTTATCTAAGCAGGCAGTTGCTTATAGACAGATGTCTCTACTTTTAAGAAGACCCCCTGGACGAGAAGCTTACCCTGGTGACGTATTTTATTTACACAGTAGATTACTTGAAAGAGCTGCTAAATTAAGTGATGAACATGGCGGAGGTTCTTTAACAGCACTTCCAATTATTGAAACACAAGGTGGTGATGTATCGGCATTTATTCCAACTAACGTGATTTCTATTACTGATGGTCAAATTTTCTTAGAAACAGAACTATTCAACCAGGGTATTAGACCAGCGATTAACGTTGGATTATCTGTTTCAAGAGTGGGGTCATCTGCACAGACTAAAGCTATGAAAAAAGTTTCAGGATCAATGAAGTTAGAGCTTGCTCAGTATAGAGAAATGGCAGCTTTTGCACAATTTGGTTCTGATTTAGATGCATCAACTCAACAGCTTTTAAATAGAGGCTCTAAGTTGACAGAGCTTCTTAAACAAAAACAATATTCACCAATGACGGTAGCCGAACAAGTTATTTCAGTTTTCTGTGGAGTGAAAGGATATTTGGATGATATTGAGTTAAAAGATATAGCTGAGTTTGAAAATAAAATAATTGAGAAATGTAAATCAGATAAACCTGAAATTATTGACTCTATTTTAGCTTCAGGAAAACTTGAGGATGATATGGAAAAATTACTAATAGAGGTAATCACTCAATTAAAGGAAAACTTTAAATCTTAATAATCTATGGCAAGTTTAGATGACCTTAAAAAAAGAATAGCTAGTGTAAAATCTACACAGAAAATTACGAAGGCTATGAAAATGGTAGCAGCTGCCAAACTTAGAAGAGCTCAAGAGAGTGCTGAAAAGGGCAGACCTTATTCCGACAAAATGAATAATGTCATTTTAAATTTATCTAGTGGTATCTCAGATAAAGAAAACGCTCCAAAATTATTATCAGGAACTGGCAATGATAAAGTTCATTTGTGTGTTGTTATGACTTCTGATAGAGGATTATGTGGTGGTTTTAATTCTAACATAATTAAAAAGGCTAAAAGTTATTTTGCAAAATTATCTGAGGAAGGAAAAGATTTAAAGATAGTTACTGTTGGTTCTAAAGGAAACGATCAGCTTAAAAGATTTTATGGTAATAAAATTATTGCAAATATGTCATTTAAAGAGTCGAAAAATGCAAATTATTTTGATGCAGAAAAAGTTGGAAAAATGGTTATTGAAAAATTTGAGTCTGAAGAATTTGACGTTTGTACTATTTTTTATAACCAATTTAAAAATGTTATTACTCAAATCCCTCAGGCACAACAAATAATTCCTTTAAATACTGATAATTCTGAGGAAAATAAATCTGAGGATAGTTACGAGTTTGAACCAGATGAGGATGAAATTTTAAGCAATTTGTTACCAAAAAATATTTCAACACAAATATTTAAGGCAATGTTAGAGAATTCAGCTAGCGAACAGGGCTCTAGAATGAGTGCTATGGATAATGCAACCCGAAACGCAGGTGAAATGGTTGACAAGCTTACTATAGAGTATAATAGAAGTCGTCAGGCAGCAATTACTAAAGAACTAATAGAAATCATATCAGGAGCAGAAAGTTTATAATTATGAGCAAAGGAATAATTACACAGGTTATTGGAGCAGTAGTAGACGTAAAGTTTGATGGAGATCTTCCAGAAATACTGACAGCGTTAGAATGTAAGAATGCAGACAACAGACTAGTTTTAGAAGTTGCTCAACATTTAGGAGAGTCTACAGTTAGAACTATTGCCATGGATGCTACCGAAGGATTAAAAAGAGGTGATGAAGTTACTAACACTAAGGCACCTATTCAAGTACCAGTTGGACCCGAGACATTAGGAAGAATTATAAACGTAATTGGAGAGCCGATTGATGAAAAAGGAGAAGTTAAAACAAAAGAGACTTGGCCTATTCACAGATCTGCACCAGAGTTTAATGACCAATCTACTGAAACAGAAATTTTAGTTACAGGTATTAAAGTTATTGATTTGTTAGCACCTTATGCCAAAGGTGGAAAAATTGGATTATTTGGTGGAGCTGGTGTTGGAAAAACAGTTCTAATTATGGAATTAATTAACAACGTTGCAAAAGCACATGGTGGATTTTCAGTTTTTGCAGGAGTTGGTGAGAGAACAAGAGAAGGAAATGATCTTTATCATGAGATGATAGACTCAGGAGTTATTAAAACAGATGGAGAAGGATCAAAAGCAGCACTAGTTTATGGACAAATGAATGAACCTCCAGGAGCTAGAGCTAGAGTTGCTCTAACTGGATTGACTGTAGCAGAATATTTTAGAGATCAAGAAGGTCAAGACGTACTATTCTTTGTTGATAACATTTTTAGATTTACTCAAGCGGGTTCTGAGGTATCAGCACTCCTAGGAAGAATTCCTTCTGCTGTTGGTTATCAGCCCACATTAGCTACAGATATGGGTAATCTTCAAGAAAGAATTACTACGACCAACAAGGGATCGATTACTTCAGTACAGGCTATTTATGTTCCGGCTGATGACTTGACTGATCCAGCTCCAGCAACTTCATTTGCTCACTTAGATGCAACTACCGTTCTTTCAAGACAAATTGCTGAAATTGGTATTTATCCTGCGGTTGACCCCCTAGATTCTACGTCAAGAATTTTGGACCCAAGAATTGTAGGTGATGAACATTATAGAGTCGCTAGAGAGGTACAAAAAGTTTTACAAACTTATAAGTCTCTACAGGATATTATTGCTATTCTCGGTATGGATGAGCTTTCAGAAGAAGATAAGCTTGTTGTAGCTAGAGCTAGAAAAATTCAAAGATTTTTATCTCAACCATTCTTTGTTGCAGAAGTGTTTACAGGATCTCCTGGAAAACTTGTTGATTTAGACTCAACAATAAAAGGTTTTGCAGCAATTTGTAAAGGTGATTATGATCATTTACCTGAAGCGGCTTTTTATATGGTAGGAACTATTGAAGAAGCGATAGAAAAAGCTGAAAAAATGTCAAAAGAAGCAGCAGCTTAATGAGTGAAGAATTCAAAGTTGAAATAGTAAATCCAGAAAAATCTTTTTTAATTAAAGAGGATGTTTTTGAAGTGGTTGTCCCAGCTTTTGAGGGGGAGATGGGAATACTTAAAGATCATATTTCTATCATTTCTTTTTTAAAACCAGGTATAATTAAAATTTTATCTAAATCAGGGGATGAAAACTATTTTGTAGAAGATGGAATTGTTGAATTCAAAAATAATAATTTATCTATTTTAACAAGCTCAATTTTTAATCTTAACGATTTAGATAAATCTAAACAACAAGATTTGCTCAAACAAGCAGAAGAAGAAGCTAATAAGCCTGAAATTAATGATCAATCTAAATATTTAGTTGATCAAAAAATTGAGGTATTAAGATCTCTTAATTAATAATTTTTTTAATTTTTGCTTTTAATTCTTTGTAAACATGTAATTTAAAATCAACTACAACTTCAGTTATTTGGTCAAGTTCTATCCATTTCCAATCTAAAAATTCTGGATTTTCTGTTTTGATATTTATCTCTTCATCTTTGCCAATAAATTTCATTAAAAACCATTTTTGTTTTTGACCTCTATATTTGCCTTTCCAAATTATTCCTAATAATCGATTAGGAAGCTCGTAAGTTGTCATACCATCTAGCTCTTTAATCAATTCAACATTTTTAATACTGGTTTCTTCTTCTAATTCTCTATACGCAGCTTTTAAAAAATCTTCATCCTCATCAACACCACCTTGAGGCATTTGCCAAAAATTTTTTGGATTATCTATTCTTTTTGCTACAAAAACTTTGTTATCATTGTTTAAAACTACAATTCCCACACCATTTCTGAGTGGTAACTCATTAAGCTTTTTTCCCATACTTATCCGTTAAGTAATTTTATAGCGTAGTTTAACTGATTATCTGTTTCTGTTTTAATTCTAAAATCGTCACCTTCTTCGTTTACCTCTATATCGGGTCGCACTCCCACCTCAGAGATAGATTTTCCAGACGGAAGATAATATTTTGATACAGTTAAACGTATTGCGCCTTTATTTTTAAGAGGAATAATAGATTGTACGGATCCTTTTCCATAACTATTTTCTCCTAAAATTATAGCTCTTTTATGATCTTTTAAAGCACCTGCAACAATTTCAGATGCTGAAGCTGAACCATAGTTGATCAAAACTATTAAAGTCTTACCGCTTGTAATATCTCCTTTTTTTGCAAACCATCTTCTATTTTCATTTTTTTTTCTACTTTTAGTCGATACAATTTCACCATTTTCTAAAAAAAAATCTGTTATTTTAATTGCCTGTGTTAATAGACCTCCGGGATTGTTTCTTAAATCCAAAATGAAAGCTTTTAAATTCTTATTATCTTTCAACTTTTTAACTTCTTTTTTTATCTGTTGGCTACTGTTGTCGTTAAATGAAGTTAATCTAATGTATCCAATACTATCATCTATTAGATCAGCCTTAACAGATTTTACCTCAATTATTTCTCTGATAATATTAAATGTTATAGCTTTTTTTACACCTCTTCTTCTTACTGTAAGTTCTATACCTGAGCCTACAGGGCCTCTCATTAAATCTACAGCCTCACTTAAAGATTTTCCTTGGACCTGCATATCATTAATTTTGACAATGTAGTCTCCTGCTTTAATACCAGCATTTGCTGCAGGTGTATCATCAATCGGTGAGATCACTTTTACTACTCCAGCCTCCATACTTACTTCAATACCAAGACCCCCAAACTCTCCACTCGTATCTGTTTGCATTTCCTTAAAAACTTTTGGACTCATATAAGCCGAATATGGGTCAAGAGACTGAAGAAGGCCATTAATTGCGGAATCCATACTTTCAGATTGATTTATTTCATCTACGTATTCTTTGTTAATTTTTTCAAGCACTTCTCCAAATAGGTCAATTTTTTTATAAATCTCAATTTCAGAGGAATTGATTTTAAAAGTTAAAAAAAATTGATTTATGAAAATAATTAAAAAAAAAATAATTTTTTTCATATAATTACTTTCTCTTTAGGAATTAATTCTGACCAAATTTTTTCAAGTTCATAAAACTTTCTTTTTTCTGGATGAAATATATGGATAATTAAATCTATTCCGTCTACCAATTTCCACTCATTACTCTCTTTTCCTTCAATTTTAGAATTTTTAATCCCATTATCTTTTAATTTTTCCAAAACTTGCTCTGATAATGATTGAATATGTCTTGAGGAAGTACCACTTGCAATAATCATATAATCTGCCATTGAGCTTTTGTCTTTGAGATCTATACTTATTATATCTTGAGCTTTATTTATATCTAACGTTTTGATTACGATAGTTTTCAAATCTGAAATGTTGTCCATTAATATAAATACCCTATCAAATTTTTCTTAATTGAGAAGATGAAATGTTGACTTTATTAAATTCGATAAAAGTGAGATCATTTTTGCTTAGTTTTTTATATGTCTTTGATTTTAATGAACTTTTTTTATATCCGTGGCGATCAAATACAAGAATATTACACTTTTGTGCAATCAATTTTGACTTATACCATTTGTGGAAATTAATCAAGTTATCAGCGCCCATTAAAAAATAGATTTCCAATTCTTTATTTTTTTTTAAATAATTTATTAAATGAAAAGTTTTATTAGAATTTATAATTTTTTCGTAGAATTTAACTTTGATGAAAGAATTTGATCCAATTATTTTTTTACAATTTTGAATTCTTTCATTTAAAGTATTTTTACTTTCACCCTTAAAAGGATTTTTTTTAGTAATTGCCCATATAATTTTTTTTAAATTGAATCTTTTTTTTGCCTCTTTTGATATTTTTAAATGACCTTTGTGTGCTGGATCGAAAGATCCACCTAAAATTCCAATTCTGATTTTCTTATTAATCAATTTATAACCGTATTTTTCCTTTACTTGAAATTTCATATTTATATGAAACTAGCTGCTCTAAACCAACAGGACCTCTTGGAGGCAGTGTATTTGTAGAAATACCTACTTCACCACCAAAACCAAATTCACCACCATCTGCAAACTGGGTTGAGGTATTATGCATTGCAATTGAACTTTTAATTTTTTTAATGAATAGTATCGCAGTTTTTCTATTTTTTGTAATAATCGAGTCAGTATGGCTAGTACCATATTTATTAATATGCTCTATTGCTTCATAAACATTTTTTACAACTTTCACAGAAACTGATGCATTTAAATATTCTGTAGACCAATCTTTTTGTTTTGCTGAAAATAATTTTCCATGATAATTTTTTTTAATAACATTATCTGCGTATATTTTACAATTTTTATCCTCAAGTTTTTTTAAAATAGGATTACAGAACTTTTTTACGATTTTTTCATGCATAAGAATTGTTTCTGTTGCGCCACAAATGCTAGTATTTCTTAATTTGGCATTATATATAACTCTAATTGCCATTTTTAATTCAGCGTCCTTATCTACGAAAGTATGACAAAGTCCTTCCAAATGTCCAATAATAGGAACTTTAGAAAGTTCTTGAACTTTATTAACTAAGTTTTTACCTCCTCGAGGAATTATTACATCTATATATTTGCTCATTTTTGAAAGTATTACATCTACAATTTTTCTCTCTCTAGTGTCTATGAATTGAATAAAATTCTCGTCAACTTTATTTTTTTTGAGAGCCTTTCTAAATAGCTTTGCCAAAATCCTATTAGTATTAATTGCTTCAGATCCACCTTTTAATATTACAGCATTCCCAGATTTGAAACATAGACTAGCAACATCGGAAGTAACATTAGGTCTACTCTCATAAATTACTCCAATAGTGCCAATTGGAATGGTTACTCTTTTAATATTTAAACCATTAGGTCTATTCCAGCTTTTTAAAGTTACATTTACAGGGTCTTTTAACTTAGAAATTTTTTTTATAGATTTTATAATCTCTACTAATTTTTCATTATTAATTTGGAGTCTGTTAATTAAATTTTGTTTTATTTTTTTAGTTTTAGCAAATTTAATGTCTTTAATATTTTCTTTAATAATAAAAAGTTTTTCTTTTTCAATTAATTTTGCATAATCACTCAATACTCTGTTTTTAATTTTAGCATTAATATTTGATTGTGAAGCTTTTCTTGCTTTAATTCCAATTAATTTCATAACGTTGTTCATTTAGATTTCCACCATATCATCCTTGTGAATAACTTCAGATTTTGCAACATAACCTAATAGTTTTTCAATTTCATTAGAGTGATGACCCATAATCTTAATGATTTCATCTGACGTAAAAGAGCTCAAACCTCTTGCACATTCTTGATTTTTTTTATCAAGAATTTTTATATGATCCCCTTTATTAAATTTTCCAGAAATTTTTTTTATTCCAGCTGCTAATAAGCTTTTACCAGACTTTAAGGCTTTCTTAGCTCCATCGTCAATAATGATTTCTCCTTTTGGAGCTATTGAACTTATTATCCATTTTTTTCTTGCATCAAGTTTTGAAACTCTAGGACTAAAATAAGTGTAAATATTTTTTTTCATTATTTTTGAAATTGGATTAAGATATATTCCATTTGCAATAATCATGCCACATCCAGCTAATTGACAAATTTTTGCTGCCTCAATTTTAGTTTCCATACCACCACTTCCATACTCGTTGACACCTTTTATCAAAATTTCTTTTAAATCTTTTTTTAAATCATCTACCTTTTGAATCAATTTTGCATTTTTAAAAATTTTAGGGTTTTTCGTATAAAGACCATCAACATCAGATAATAGCACTAATGTATCAGCATTTGTTATTTGAGCTACTCTAGATGCTAATCTATCATTGTCACCATATTTGATCTCACTTGTAGCTATAGTATCATTTTCATTAACAACTGGAATAAAATCAAGATTAAATAAATTTTCAAAAGTTCTCTTAGCATTTAGGGATCTTCTTCTTTCTTCTGTATCTTCAAGAGTGAGCAAAATTTGTGAAATATTAATTTTATATTTAGAAAAAGTTTGAGAAAATAAATTCATCAACTCTATTTGGCCAATGGATGCAATAGCTTGACTTTTATCAAGTTTAATATTTTTTTTATTATAATTCATTTTTTTACAACCAAGGGCTATAGCACCAGAACTTACGATGATAATTTTTTGATTTCTGTTTTTTAATTTTTGAATATCCTCAGCAAAACTTGATAACCATTTTTTTCTAATTTTCTGACTTTTGTCTACAAGTAAAGAGGATCCTATTTTTATAACTATAATTTTTGAATTGCTAAGATACATAAGATAACAATTTTGATTTAATTTTAGAAACGGAGTTTTTTTCTAGAGTTGTCATAGTCATTATTTCACAATTCTTGTTTTTTGAAAAATCATCTAACAAACCTTTAACAGTCTTTTTGTCAATTAAATCAATTTTATTGAGAACTACAAGCTCTCTTTTTTCCATTAATTTGTTGCTATAATTTTTTAATTCGTTTTTAACTTGTTCATACGATTCATTTAGATCTAAATTCGTAATATCTATTAAGTGTAATAAAGACTTACATCTTTCAATATGTTTAAGAAACTGAATACCAAGACCCACACCCTCGTGCGCCCCTTCTACTAAACCAGGGATATCTGCAATTGTAACCTCTTTGTTATCATAGGAAGCTACACCTAAGTTGGGATTTAATGTAGTAAATCTATAATTTGCAATTTTTGGATTAGCATTTGTTATTGCCGCTAACAAACTTGACTTCCCTGCATTTGGTAAACCAATAATTCCAATATCAGCAATTGTTTTTAATTGAAGCCAAATAGTAAATTCTTCACCATTATTTCCTTTGGTAAATTTTCTTGGAGCTCTATTGGTTGAACTTTTAAATCTGGTGTTACCAAGCCCACCCTTACCACCAGATGCGGCAACATATTCTTCTCCTTTTTTATGAAAATCGAAAATCAAAGTTTTATTATCTTCCTCAAATACTTGAGTTCCAAGTGGAACTTTTAAAATTAAATTATCTCCACTTTTACCTGTACGGTTCTGTCCTGCTCCATTTTCTCCTCTTTGAGCTTTATGGTGTTGTTGATATCTATAATCAATTAATGTATTAAGATTTTCATCAGTTTTTAGAATTATTGAACCTCCTCTACCACCATCTCCTCCATCTGGGCCACCGTACTCAACATATTTCTCTCTTCTGAAACTAGGCGATCCATCCCCACCATTACCAGCTTTAATATATATTTTTACTTGATCTAAAAATTTCATAATACAACATCAAATTAGGTTGTACTATTAATTGGGTTTTACTGAAACGAAAGTTCTATCTGATTTAGATTTTTTAAATACAACTTTACCTTTTACAACCGAAAAAATTGAATGATCTTTACCCATTCCCACATTTTCACCAGGAAAAATCTTAGTTCCTCTTTGTCTTACAATGATATTTCCAGGTATAACTATTTCACCACCATACTTTTTGACTCCAAGTCTTCGACCAGCACTATCTCGGCCGTTTCTTGATGATCCACCTGCTTTTTTTGTTGCCATAATCTACCTAATATCTATTTACTTGCTACTTCATTAACTTCATCTTTTTTAGAAGTTTTTGAAGGTTTTGAAATTTTTTCAGCTTCAGATAAAATTTTACCATCTTTTGAAAAAATTTTGTTAATTCTTATCATAGAGTATTCTTGTCTATGTCCATTTTTTCTTCTTGAATTATGTCTTCTTCTTTTTTTAAAAATTAATATGGTTCTATTTTTGCTGTTTTTAATTAAATCAGCTTCAACTTTTGCACCCTTTACATTTGGTGTGCCTACTTCAATAGTTTTATCATCACCGTATGCAAGAATTTCATTAAATTCTATTTTAGAGTCAACCTTTGAGTCTTGAAGTTTTTCAATTTTAATGATTTCTCCAGATTTAACTTTATATTGTTTACCACCGGTTTTTATTACTGCGTATGACATATTATGATTTTATTAAGTTATCGCAATATAGTTGTAGTCAGGCTTTAGTCAAGTCGAATTAATTAAAAATTATCCTTTAAATCTCTCAATTTTGAGAAGGACTCAAGATCTTTTGCCTTAAGAAATATATTGCAGTTTATCTCATCCTTTAAAATAGAAGGAACTGTAGGTTTATTATCTTTAATTTTTTTTTCAATTTCAAATATTTTATTTTTTAGACTTTCGTTATTTGGGTCATGTTTAATACAAAATTTTGAATTTTGAAGAGTATATTCGTGTCCACAATATATATTTGTATTTTCTGGCAATTTTTTTATCTTGTTTAAAGACTCAAACATTTCTTGATATGTACCCTCAAAAATTCTTCCACATCCAAGTGAAAATAAAGTGTCACCAGAAAAAAGAAAATTTTCATTAAAAAAATAAAAACAAATATGACCACTAGTGTGTCCTGGTATATGAAAAATTTTAACTTCAAAGTTATCCGCTTTCCAAACTTGATTATCCTCAACTAAAATATCTATTTCAGGAATTCTGTGTGCATCATTTTTATAACCAACTATTATCGCATTATATTTTTTTTTAAGTTCTATATTACCACCAATATGATCATAATGATGATGTGTATTTAGAATATATTTTAAATTTATATTTTTTTTCTTTACAAAATCTATCACAGGTTCAGCTTCACTTGGATCAACTATACAAGCAACATTATTAGTTTCATCAGTTATTAGATAACTATAATTATCTTGAAGACAGGAAATTATTTCAACTTTCATATTATTTTTCTATTAAAAATATTCCAAGATCAGCAATTAGATTTTTAAATCCAAGATTGCTATTATTTATTAATGTAACATTTTTATCATTTAACGCTAGTGATTTAAAAATTTTAAAGTTTCTGGATTTAACAAAATAAACAAAATCTTTAATTGTACACATATGCAAATTTGTGGTGTTATACCATTCATCAGGTAAAGTTTTAGTGATTGGCATTGTTCCTTTGGTTAATAAATGTAATCTAACTTTCCAATAACCAAAATTAGGAATGGTTACAATTGCTTTTTTCCCAACTCTTAAAAGCTCATTGATTACAAGTTCAGGATCTAAAAATGCTTGAAGTGTTTGGCTTAAAACTGCATAGTCAAAAGACTTATCGGGGAATTGTATTAAATCTTTTTCAGCATTTCCTTCAATAACAGTTAAGCCTTTTTCTATACATTTCTGAACTTTATTTTTTGAGATTTCCATACCTCTGCAATCAACATTTTTATTATCTTTTAAAAACTTCATAAGGGTTCCATCCCCACATCCAACATCGAGCACTCTTTTATCTTTTTCAATTAAGTTAGCTATTACTTTAAATTCATTTTTCATGATTAGTTATTCAAATAAGATTTATTTAGAAAATTTTTGAGAGTATTTAAAAAATCTGGAACATCTAGAAGGAACGAGTCGTGACCTTTATCTGATTCTATTTCTACAAATCCAACATCAACCCCTATAGCGTTTAAAGCTATAACAATATCTTTATTTTCTTGTGTTGGATAAAGCCAATCTGAAGTAAATGAGATTATAAAAAATTTAGTTTTAGTTTTTTTAAATGCATCTGACAAATTGTTATTAAATCGTTTTGCCAAATCAAAATAATCCATTGCTCTAGTAATATAAAGATAACTATTTGCATCAAATCTATCTACAAAGACTGACCCTTGATATCTAAGATAACTTTCTATTTGAAAATCTGCATCAAATCCAAATTTAAGATCATCTCTTTCTTGAAGTTTTCTTCCAAATTTTTCTTGAAGACCCTTTTTAGACAAGTAAGTAATGTGGGCAGCCATTCTTGCGACAGCCAATCCTTTATTAGGATTTTTATTTTCTATATTATAATTTCCTTCACTCCAATTGGTATCTGCAGTAATAGCTTGTCTACCTAGTTCATTCAAAGCAATGTTTTGCGCTGAATGACTTGATGTACAAGCTATTGGAACAGCTGTTATTGCTTTATTTGGAAAATTGCTTACGAATTGAAGAACTTGCATTCCACCCATCGATCCTCCAACTACTGAAAAAAGTTTTTCAATACCAAAATGTTCAAGCAAATTGTATTGAGCGTTGACCATATCATTAATTGTGATGACAGGAAAATTTGCTCCAAATATTTTTTTGGTATCAGGATCTTGATGACTAGGTCCATAAGAACCCATACAACCACCAATTACATTAGAACAGATGACAAAATATTTATTAGTATCAATAGCTTTATTAGGACCAACTGCATATGACCACCAACCATCTTTTTTCGTTATTGGATTTGTTCCTGTAACAAACTGGTCACCTGTTAAAGCGTGAAAAGCCAAAATAGCATTATTTTTTTTTTCGTTTAGCGAACCATAAGTCTCGTAAGCAATAGGAAAATTTTGAATTATTTTTCCACAATCTAATTTTAGTGGCTTTTGCACTAGTAATGTTTTTAATTTTAGTTCTTTATTCATAATTGATGCCAAATTTGAATTGAGAGAAAAAAAACTATTTTAGCGGTTTTTTTTAAGCGCTCGCAATTCAGATAAATCAGCGCATAAATTTTGTACTAGAAGTTATTTATTATGTCAATTTTTTTAAAAAATGTCTTATTCTATGTAAAAATTTAAAATTTTATCTATAAAGAGCCCATAAATAAAAAAATGATAACTCCAAAATTTAAAAAATTTAATATTGAAACATATAGACCAGGAAAGTCGAAAATTAAAAAATTCAAGAATATTATTAAATTATCAGCAAATGAATCAGCTCTAGGAATGAGTCCCAAGGCAAAAAAAATTATCATTGATAAACAAATAAATTTAGCAAGATACCCTGATGGAAAATCTCAAGATTTAAGAAAACAAATTTCAAAAAAATATAAATGTAGTTTTGATAAAATAATATGTGGAGCTGGTTCGGACGAAGTAATACAAATGATTTGTCAATTATTTTTAAAAGCAAAAGATGAGGTAATAGTTCCACAATATAGCTTTTTAATGTATAGGATTTATGCAAAAATTGTCGGAGCCAAAGTTGTTTTTGCTAAAGAGATTAATTTTAAAATTTCTAATGCAGAAATATTAAAAAAGGTGACAAAAAAAACAAAAATAGTTTTTATTGCAAATCCCAATAATCCTACAGGAACGTATTTAACTAAAAGTGAGATACTAGAACTTAGAAAAAAATTAAACAATAAAATTTTATTAGTAGTAGATGATGCTTATGTGGAATATATGAAAAATTCAGATTATAAATCAGCTTTAGATTTATTTAAGAATAAAAATAATGTTTTTATTTTGCGAACATTTTCTAAAATTTTTGGATTAGCTTCACTAAGAATAGGATGGGGGTATGGTTCAAAAAAAATTATAAATGGATTGAATATAATTAAA
>CACGET010000019.1 GCA_902572155.1 uncultured Pelagibacteraceae bacterium
CCAACTAAACCTGCTCTATCTATTGCAAATCTAACAGGTAAACTTTGTATAGCAACATCGTGCACCACTTGATCATATGCTCTTTGTAAAAAAGTGGAATAAATAGCTGCATAAGGCTTAAATCCTTCTGTTGCCAGCCCTGCTGCAAAAGTTACTGCATGCTGCTCAGCAATACCGACATCAAACATTCTATTTGGAAATTCTTTACCAAAAATATCCATACCTGTTCCACCAGGCATAGCTGCTGTTATACCAACAATTTTACTATCTTTTTTAGCATGTTTAACTAAAGTATTAGCAAATACTTTAGTATAGGCGGGAAGATTAGTTTTACTTTTAATTTGTTCACCTGTTTCTACATTAAATTTTGATACTCCATGATAATGATCATTTGCTTTTTCAGCATATGAATAACCTTTACCTTTTTGTGTTTTAATATGTATCATTATTGGACCTTCATGTTTTGAATCCCTAGCATTTTTTAAAATCGGAATTAGAGATGATAAATCATGACCATCTATTGGACCAGCATAATAAAAACCCAAAGAGCTAAACAGAGTACCTCCTGTGACAGCTGAACGTAAGAAATCTTCTGCCTTACCTGCCTTAGCGCTAAATCTTTTTGAAAATGCTGATGTAATTAATTTAAGAGTTTCTCTTAAGCTAAAATAAATTTTTCCAGTAAATAATTTTGCTAAATATGTTCTCATTGCACCCACTGGTTTTGCAATTGACATATCGTTATCATTCAAAATAACAATCATCTTTGTTTTTGAAGCACCTGCATTATTCATCGCTTCATAAGCCATACCAGCACTTATTGCTCCATCACCTATTACAGAAATTACATTTGAGGATTTACTTTCCAATTTATTAGCTTCAGCAATGCCCAATGCTGAAGATATAGAGGTTGAGCTGTGAGCTGCTCCAAAAGGATCATATTCACTTTCAGATCTTTTTGTAAAACCAGATAATCCGTCTCCTTGTCTTAAAGTCCTAATTTTATCTTTTCTTCCTGTTAAAATTTTATGTGGATATGATTGATGTCCAACATCCCAAATTAATTTATCATTTGGCGTATCAAAAACGTAATGGAGTGCTACTGTTAACTCTACTACTCCTAAACCAGCGCCTAAATGACCTCCTGTTTCAGAAACAGCATCTATCATTTCTTTTCTAACTTCATCAGAAACATTTTGCAAATCACCCTCCGAAAGTTTTCTTAAATCTGAAGGAAAATTAATACTATCTAAGAATTTGAAATTTTTACTCATATGTTTCTTTCTAAAATAAATTTCAACGTGTCTTTCATATCTTTCGATTTTGAACCATATTTAATTAAACTTTTATCAATATCTGAAATAATTTTATCACAATACTTAATAGAATTTTCGTATCCTAGCAAACTTATTAATGTTGCTTTACCTTTTTTTGTATCTTTTCCTGTTTTTTTTCCTACAATCCTCTCATCTCCCTTAAAGTCTATTAAATCATCAGCAATTTGAAATAACAATCCAATATTAGATCCAATATTTTCAAAAAATTCTATTTCTTTTTTTTCTTTTCTTTTTATAATTGCTGGAGCAGCACAACAAAAACTAAACAATCTTCCAGTTTTTTTTATTTCCATTTCAATAATCTTGTTTTTGGTAATTTTTTTTTTTTCATACTTAAGATCAAGATATTGGCCACCAGCAACTCCTAAGTGACCTGAGCATTCAGATAATTTTTTTATTAAATCAACCTTAATTTTTTCACTTAATTTTAAATTTGGAGTCGCTAAAATTTCGCACGCCATTGTTTGTAAAGAATTTCCAGCAAGGATTGCTGTAGATTCTCCAAATTTAATATGGGTTGATGGCTTGCCTCTTCTTATTTTGTCGTCATCCATACATGGTAAGTCATCATGTATAAGTGTATATGCATGGATACACTCGACTGCTGCTCCAACATTAATTAATATTTTATAATCGACTGATAGCAATAAACCAATATCAATTAGTATTTTTGATCTTATTTTTTTTCCTCCAGGAAATAAACCATACTTCATTACAGACATTAATTCTGAATTATTTTGTTTTTTGATAAAACTTTTTAAAAATAAATTTGTATCTTTTGCAATTTTATTAAGTTTTTTTTTCATGTTTATTAAAAATTTCTTTTACCTTTTTTTTAGTTTCCTCGCTTATAGATTTGAAATTTTTTTGAAATTTTTTTTCAATAATATTATTAAGTTGTAACAACTTTTGATAGCTCTCAGTTGAATTGTTCAAGTCATTTTCATTTTCTAATAACTCAATTAATTGATTTGCCTGATTGGTAAGTTCTTCTAATGAATACATGTTAATATCAGGTGGTAAATTTTTATCTTTCATATATTAATAATTATTAATACATGAAATCTATTCAATCAAATATCAAAAAAGCAAAAAAATACTTAGATAAAAAACATTGTATAGGAGTGCCTACTGAAACCGTCTATGGATTAGCAGGTAATGCCTATTCTGACATTTCTGTAAAAAAAATATTTAAACTCAAAAAGAGACCGATGAATAATCCATTAATTGTTCATTATTTAAATCTGAATAAACTTAAAGAAGATTGTCATATTAACGATGATTTCATTAAACTTTATAAAAAATTTTGCCCTGGACCTATAACATTTATCTTAGAATTAAAAAAAAAATCTAAAATTTCTCAATTTATAACCAACAAAAAAAGAACTCTTGCAGTTCGTTTTCCAAAACATTTATTATTTAGAAAATTACTAAAAAATTTAAATTATCCTTTGGCAGCTCCAAGCGCAAATATATCAACAAGATTGAGTGCGGTTACAGCTTCAGATGTTCAAGAAGAGTTTGGTCCAAATATTAGCTATATATTAGATGGAGGCAAGAGTCAGATTGGTGTTGAATCAACTATAATTAATCTTATAAATAAACCAACCATATTTAGATTTGGTGGATTAGATATTTCTAAGATTGAAAAAGTTTTAAATAAAAAAATCTTAATTAAAACTAATTCAAAAATAAAAATTGCACCTGGTCAATTTCCCCTACATTATTCTCCTGGCATACCGTTACGAATGAGTGCAAAAAAACCAAGAAAAAACGAAGCTTATCTATTAATAAAAAATAGAAACATAGTTTCAAAAAATTACTATTATCTTAGTAAAAATAACAATCTGAAACAAGTTGCAAAAAATTTATACTCATTACTAAGAAAGATTAAAAACAAAGGATATAAAATGATTGCAGTAGAAAAAGTTCCAAATTTCGGTATTGGCAAAACAATAAATGATAGGTTAAAAAGAGCTTCTAAATTTTAAATGTCAAATTCAATAGAAGTAATAAATCTTTCAAAGACTTATAAATCGAAGAATGCTGTAAATAATATAAATTTTAAAATTAACCAAAATGAAATTGTTGGTTTATTAGGGCCAAATGGTTGTGGAAAAACTACAACAATCGGTATGATACTAGGATTGTTAAAACCAACAAATGGGCAGGTTTTAATTAATGGAATAAATATTGAAAAAAATAAAATTTCTCTTTTACATAAAATGAACTTTATATCTCCTTATATTGAATTACCCAAAAAGCTCAAAGTGAAACAAAATTTAATTGTTTATGGAAAATTATATAATGTTAAAAATCTAAATGAAAGAATTGAATATTTAGCAAGTCAATTAAGATTAAACAAACTTTTGGATAAAGTTACAGGAGAGTTATCATCTGGTCAAAAAAATAGAGTAAGTTTAGCAAAAGCATTAATTAATGATCCTAGTGTACTTTTACTTGATGAGCCTACAGCATCCCTGGATCCTGAAACTGGAGATTTCGTCAGAACATTTTTAGAAAATTACAAGAAAGAAAAGAAATTATCCGTACTATTAGCTTCACATAATATGGATGAAGTTAAAAGATTATGCAGTTCTGTAATGATGATGAAAGATGGTATTATTGTAGATGGTGGCACCCCAAAAGAACTGATTACAAAATACGGAAGAAAAAATTTGGAAGAAGTGTTTTTAGAACTTGCGAGAAATAAAAATGAACCTAACTAGAATATATGGTCTATTTTTAAGACATTTTTATCTAATAACTAGATCTTTTCCTAGAATATTAGATTTAATCTATTGGCCATCTATCCAAATTACTCTTTGGGGTTTTATTTCTAATTTTTTTGCCTCTCATAGTACATTCTATAATGGAACAGTAGGAGTAATTCTTTCTTGTGCAATACTTTATGATTTCTTATTTAGAACTAGCATTGGTTTTAACATGCTATTTTTAGAGGAGATATGGAGCAGAAATTTTACTAATCTTTTTATTGCTCCTATGAAAATAAGTGAAATTATAGTTTCTTTAGTTTTCACAGCACTTGTAAGAGCGTTGATAGGTCTGGTGCCAGCAATATTACTTACATCTCCTATTTTTGGAATATCATTATTTGATTTAGGTCTACCTTTGGCATTTCTTTTCTTGAGTTTATATATTTTTGGTATCACGTTAGGATTATTTGTATCTGCAGGATTATTAAGATTTGGGCCTTCATTTGAGAATATTTCTTGGTCAACATTATTTCTGCTTGCACCTTTTGGATGTATTTATTATCCAGTTGAAACATTACCTGAAATCTTTCAATCTATAGCCTATTTACTTCCGTTGGTTTATATTTTTGAAGAAACTAGAAATATATTGGTGAATGATTTTGTTAATTACGAAAATATAATACAAGCATTTTATTTAAATGCCATATATCTTATTATAGCAATATTAGTATTTTATTATTCTTTTGATAAAGCTAGGGATAAAGGAACTTTAATTAATATTGGTGAATAAATTGGTGCGCCTGCTAGGAGTCGAACCCAGAACCTCCTGATCCGAAGTCAGGCGCTCTATCCAGTTGAGCTACAAGCGCATATAGTATTAATATTACATATTATGAAAAAAAACATTAATTTTATAGTTGAAGAAAGTGAAAATGATCTAAGAGTAGACCTAATAATCAATAAAAGACAAAAATTACTCAGCAGGACTAGAATTAAAAACTTAATATTAAAAGAAAAATTAATGTTGAATAATGAAATTATAAAAAGCCCCTCAAAAAAAGTGGCTTTAGGGGATAGGTTAAATCTTGAGATACCAGAACCTGAAGAGACCTCTTTAAAACCGTATGATTTTAAATTAGAAATAATTCATGAAGACAATGATCTGTTAGTTATTGATAAACCTGCTGGAATAATAATGCATCCAGGTGCTGGTAATTACGACAAAACAATAGTTAATGCATTGATAAATTATGACAGAAAATCTCTTTCTACAATTGGAGACGAGCTTAGACCAGGTATCGTTCATAGAATTGATAAAAACACCTCTGGATTAGTTGTTATAGCAAAAAATAATGAAACTCATGAAAATTTATCAAAACAATTCAGTAAACATACAATTACAAGAGTCTATCAACTTTTAATTTGGGGAAAACTTAGACCTTCTTCAGGAAGAATTGATACTTATATAACTCGAAGTTCAAGAAATAGACAATTAATGGAAGTAAGTCGATCTAAAGGAAAGCAAGCTATAACGAATTATAAAACTATAGAAATTTTTGAAAATAACAAATCGCCAACTTTAAGTTTGGTAGAATGTAAATTAGAAACTGGAAGAACTCATCAAATTAGAGTTCATATGAATTATATGGGAAATAGTATAGTTGGGGATGATAAATATAAAAAGAAATATAAAAAACTTAAAAATACTGACTTAAGTTTAGAAAATTTAATATCCAAATTAAGTAGACAATTTTTGCATGCTAAGACCCTAGGATTTGTTCACCCTAAAACAAAAAAAGAAATGGTTTTCTCATCAATTTTGCCAAAAAAACTAAACAATTTATTAAAAATGCTTAGAAATACTAACGATTAAATCATTGAAAATTTAGTATAGTTAATTAAATAACTACTTCTATGAACACAACATTAAATAATAATCTTCCAGCTCTTTCTAGTGAAGGAGGCTTATCCGCATATTTAGAACAGATAAAGAAATTTCCAATGCTTGCGGCTGAAGAAGAATATATGTTAGCTAAAAATTGGAAAACTACAGGAAATATTAAATCTGCAGAAAAATTAGTAACCAGCCATTTAAGATTGGTTGCAAAAATTGCAATGGGATATAAGGGATATGGTCTGCCTGTCAATGAGATGATCTCTGAAGGTAATATTGGTCTTATGCAGGCAGTTAAAAAATTTGAACCAGAAAAAGGTTTTAGATTAGCTACTTATGCAATGTGGTGGATTAAAGCATCTATTCAAGAATATATATTAAGATCATGGAGTTTAGTCAAAATTGGAACTACTACTGCACAAAAAAAATTATTTTTTAACCTTAAGAAAATTAAAAATCAAATTGCACCACGTACTGAAGGTGATTTAAGAAACGAGCATGTAAATGAGATAGCCAATAAGTTAGATGTTAGCAAGGATGAGGTTGTTTCAATGAATAGAAGATTATCTGGAAAAGAATTTTCGTTAAATGCACAAGTAGGTGAGGATGGAGATGAATGGCAAGACTGGTTGGTAGATAAAGAATTAGATCACGATTTAAAATTTGCACAACAAGAAGAAATGGAACAAAGAAAAGATCTACTAAAAAATTCAATCAAGGTTTTAAACGATAGAGAAAAAGAAATTTTATATTCAAGAAGACTAAATGACAATCCTACGACATTAGAAGATTTGAGTAAGAAATATAAAATTAGTAGAGAAAGAGTTCGTCAAATAGAAAATAAAGCGTTTGAAAAATTGCAAAAACATATGCTTCTTTTAGCAAAATCAAAAAACCTTCTGCCCATTAATTAAATATCAAAAGGATTTTCTAATAAGATAGTATCTTCTCTTTCAGGACTAGTTGATACACTTGATACTTTGGAGCAAATAAAATCCTCAACAGCATATATATATTTTTTTGCATTTTCTGGTAATTCATCCATTTTTTTTATTCCCTTAGTAGATGTTTTCCATCCTGGAAATGTTTTATAAATAGGCTTTATCTTTAGTTGATCTTCAACTGCAGCAGGTAAATAATCTATTTTTTTTCCATCAAGCTCATATTCAACACACATTTTAATTTCATCTAGTTCATCAAGAACATCTAGTTTGGTGAGAGCTATTCCATCTATTCCAGAAATTTTTATTGTCTGTCTAACTAATACTCCATCAAACCAACCACATCTTCTTTTTCTACTCGTCACAGTTCCAAATTCTTTTCCTCTCCTGCCTAATAATTCTCCAATATTATTAGTTAATTCTGTTGGGAAAGGGCCTTCTCCAACTCTCGTTGTGTAAGCTTTTGTTATTCCAAGTACGTAATTAATTGAATTTAGACCGCATCCTGTTCCAGTTGCAGCACTTGAAGCAACAGTGTTTGAAGAGGTTACATATGGATAAGTTCCATGATCCACATCAAGCAGAATTCCTTGAGCTCCTTCAAATAAAATTTTCATTCCCTTTTTCTTAAAATCATCAATTTTTAGCCAGACTGGTTGTGAATATCTCAATATTTGAGGGGCAATTTTAAGTAAGTCTGATTTTAATTGTTCTTTTTCAAAAATTTTTTTTCCTAAACCTTTTCTTATTGCATTATGGTGAACTAAAACAGACTCTAACCTTTGATCTAAATTTTTTTCAGATCTTAAATCCATTACCCTTATAGATCTTCTTCCGACTTTATCCTCGTACGCAGGGCCAATTCCTCTTCTTGTTGTTCCAATCTTACCTTTACCAGCCGCATCTTCTCGAATTTCATCCATTTCTCTATGAAATGGCAAAATTAAATTTGCAGACTCTGAAATAATAAAATTATTAATATTTACATCAACACCTTTTGATTTTATTTCCTCAATTTCATCAAGTAGTGCCCAGGGATCAACCACAACTCCATTTCCAATAATTGAGATTTTATTTTTTCTTACAATTCCTGATGGCAGCAATCTTAACTTGTAAGTTATGCCATCTATAACCAATGTATGGCCAGCATTATGTCCTCCCTGAAATCTAATTACAACATCTGCTTGCTCAGATAGCCAATCAACAATTTTTCCTTTTCCTTCATCTCCCCATTGGGATCCAACTACAACGATATTTTTCATTATCTAAAACTTTTAATAATATTCATAGTATTAAGATGATTTATTGGACCATGACCTTTTCCATAATTTGGATTTGTTTTTATTGCACAATTTACATACTTAATTCCAAGCTCACAAGATTTCTTTATAGGTTTTCCACATGATAAAAAAGTGGTTATTGCACTAGATAAGGTACATCCTGTTCCATGTGTGTTATTGGTTTTGTATCTTCGACTATTGAAAACTTTTACTTCATGTTTGTTTACAAGTATATCTTGAACTGAATTATGATCTAGATGCCCACCTTTAATCAAAACGTTTTTTGCACCAAACTTTAAAAGTTTATTAGCTGCAAAAATCATATCTTCTTTGCTCTTTATTGTGGTTTTTGTTAAAATTTCTGCTTCAGGAATATTTGGAGTAACTAACATTGCTCTTTTAATAAGCTTTAGCTTAAGTGATTGAACTGCTTTTTTACTTATTAATTTAGCACCACCTTTTGCCACCATAACAGGATCAAGAACAACCTTTTTAATTTGAATTTTATCTATAGATTTTGCAACTATATCTATTACTTTAGTTGAATAGAGCATTCCGATCTTAATTGCATCAGGCTTAATATCTTTTGTTGTAAAGACAATTTGATTTAATATCTCTTTAGGAACAATTGGAATTATCGATTTAACACCTGTTGTATTCTGGGCTGTTACAGCTGTGATTGCAGTCATTGCATAAGATCCTAAAGTTGTAACTGTTTTAATATCCGCTTGTATGCCTGCCCCACCAGAAGAGTCTGAACCAGCTATAATTAATACTTTAGATCTAGTTTTCAAATTATGTAATTTTTTTTAGAATTAAATCTATACATTTTTTTAAAAGTACTTTATTTTCACTCTCACCCATTACCCTTATTTTAGACTCTGTTCCTGATTTTCTTACCAGAATCCTTCCATGATTTTTCATTAATTTTTGAGCAATTTTTATGGATTTTTTTATATCGGGGCGATTAATTATATCTCTATTTTTAACTTCAATATTCTTCAGAATTTGTGGTGTTTTTTTAAATCTATTAAAAAAAACACTAGCTTTTTTTCCTTTTCGTATCGCAAATAATACTTCTAATGCAACTAATAACCCGTCACCTGTAGTTGCAAAATTTCCCAAAATAATATGTCCTGATTGCTCTCCACCCAAATTAAAATTATTTTTTTTCATTTTTTCTTTCACATATCTATCTCCTACATTTGCTCTTAGAAATGCAACATTTTTAGTTTTAAAAAATTTTTCTAATCCATAATTAGTCATTAAGGTTCCTACAACACCTCCTTTTAGCATTTTCTTATTTTTCCATCTTATTGCTAAAGATGCGATTATTTGGTCACCATCAATAATACTTCCTGTTTCGTCACACATGATAATTCTATCAGCATCACCATCTAAAGATATACCAAGATGAGCCTTGTGTTTTTTTACTGCAAACTTAATTTTACCAGGATGAGTTGAGCCACACTTTTCATTGATATTAAGTCCATTAGGATTTACACCAATTGATATTACTTTGGCGCCTAATGATTTTAATAATTCAGGACCTGCCTTGTAGCCTGCACCATTTGCACAATCAATTACAATTCTTAATCCTCTGAGATTAAATTCCTTTGGAAAATTTTTTTTTAAAATTTTTAAATAATCATTTGTACCAGTTTCTAACCTTTTTACTCTTCCTAACTTATCTGGGCTTGATAGATTTAATGTAACTTTTTTATCAATTAAGCTCTCTATTTTTTTTTCTATTTTATCAGATAATTTCATACCATCCGGACCGAACAACTTTAATCCATTGTCTTGGTGTTTATTATGAGAAGCAGTAATCATAATTCCCATGTTGGCCCTCATTAATTTTGTTATCATCGCTAAACCATTTGTAGGTAATGGTCCAAGTGTATAGACATGCATACCTGCAGATGTTAGACCAGAGACTAATGCGGGCTCTAAAGTGTATCCAGAAAGTCTAGTATCTTTGGCAATTATTGCCGTTTGCTTAATTTTTTTTTGTGATTTGAAATAGGTTCCTGAAGCTAATCCAAATTTAAAAAACATGTCACCATTAATGTTCTTGCTGTTAATAGGACCTCTTATTCCATCTGTTCCAAAGTATTTTTTTACCATTAATTATTGATTAATTCTTTATAAACTTTAATTCCTTGTATCAATTCATTAACATCATGAATTCTTAAAATTTGAACTCCCTGCATCATTAAAAAGACTGAAGAAGCAACTGTTCCGCCAATTCTACTTTTGGTATCATTTTTCTTCACAATTTCTTTAATAAATCTTTTTCTTGAATTTCCAACAAGTATAGGAAAACCTAAAGAATGAAAAATAGAAATATTACTAATTAAATTCATATTATGTTTCAAATTTTTTCCAAAACCTATCCCAGGATCTAAAATTATATTGTTATGTGTAATACCATAATTTCTCAAAGTTTTTATTTTTTCTTCAAAAAAGTCATAGATATCTAATAATTCATTTTTATATCTAGGTTTATTTTGCATATTTCCTGGTGTTCCTTGTGAATGTTGGATAACAAAAGGAGTTCGATATTTTTTTAAAATATTTACAGTTTTTTTGTCATAACTTAATCCTGATACATCGTTGATGATTTTGACACCATATTTAATACCCCTCTCCATTATCTCTGATTTTCTAGTATCTAATGATATAGGATATTTTTTACAGGATGATTTAAGTACTTTTTTTAGTCTATTCCATTCCATTTTTGTTTCTATAGTTTTAGATCCAGGTCTTGTAGACTCACCCCCAACATCAATTAGGTTGGCTCCAGCTTTAATCATATCAACTATATGCCTGGTTGCTTTATTTTTCTTATTAAATTTACCTCCATCAGAAAAACTATCTGGAGTAAGATTTAATACACCCATAATATTTGGTAATTTTTGAAAATTTAAATTTGAAAAATTTTTATTTTTTGACGTAATATTTCTTAGATCCAAAAATATTTGTTTTCTTAATAATTTTGAAAATTTTTTTATATCTTTAATATGAATTTTTTTTTTAGATTTTCTAGATATTAATTCTAAATGATCAAAAGATATTTCTTTATTTGCTTTTAAAGATAAAGTTTTTTTTTTACTTAATAAGAATTTTGACTCTTTACCATAGTGAAAATTACACGCTCTAGTGTAATATCTTATCATTTTTAATTTAATGAACTATTTTAGGTTTCAACCCCATAGCGCCAAGGGCTGAATTTTGATCATCGTTTTCTTCTGGTTTTTCTGATGTTTTGTCTGTTGGATATAAATTCTTGCTAATTATATTTTCAATTTCCTCACCAGTTAAAGTTTCATAGATCATCAGTGCTTTAGCAATTTTATGTAAATCATCTATTTTTTCAGTCAATATTTTTTTAGCCTGATCATAACCTTCATCTATCAACTTTCTTATTTCTTTATCAATTTTTTGAGAAGTTTCTTCAGAAACAGCTTGAGTTTGAGTAACTGATCTTCCCAAAAATACTTCTTCTTGATTTTCTCCATATTCTACTGGGCCCATTTCTTCACTCATTCCATATTTTGTTACCATTGCTCTAGCTAGTTGAGTGGCCTGGTTAATATCAGATCCACTTCCTCCACCAGCTCCTGTGGATATATCATCTTTTCCAAAAATTATTTCTTCTGCAACTCTTCCACCAAAACATACCGCCATTCTAGCTTTAAGATATTTTATTGAATAACCATGTTTATCTCTTTCTGGTAAATTCATAACCATACCAAGAGCTCTTCCTCTAGGTATGATTGTAGCTTTGTGTATTGGATCATAACTAGGCATATTAAAAGATACTAGGGCATGACCTCCTTCGTGATACGCTGTCAATTTTTTTTCTTCTTCTGTCATTACCATTGAGCGTCTTTCTGCTCCCATCATTACTTTATCTTTAGCTTCTTCAAATTCAATTAAAGTAACAATTCTTTTGTTTTTTCTTGCTGCTAATAAAGCAGCTTCATTTACTATGTTGGCAAGATCTGCACCTGAAAATCCAGGTGTTCCTCTTGCAATGGTTCTTAAGTTTACATCTGGTGCCATCTTTATCTTTTTAACATGAACTTTTAAAATTTTTTCTCTTCCAATTATATCTGGATTTGAAACAACCACTTGTCTGTCAAACCTACCTGGTCTCAATAATGCTGGGTCTAATACATCAGGTCTATTAGTAGCTGCAATAATAATTACTCCTTCATTTGTATCAAATCCATCCATCTCGACTAATAATTGATTTAGCGTTTGTTCTCTCTCATCATTCCCACCACCTAAACCTGCGCCTCTGCTTCTTCCCACAGCGTCTATTTCATCAATAAAAATTATACATGGTGAATTTTTTTTTCCCTGTTCAAACATATCTCTAACTCTAGATGCACCAACGCCAACAAACATTTCTACGAAATCAGAACCTGATATTGTAAAAAACGGAACACCAGCTTCGCCTGCAATTGCTCTTGCTAATAAAGTTTTACCAGTACCAGGAGGCCCAACAAGTAATGCTCCTCTAGGAATTTTACCACCTAATCTACTAAATTTTTTTGGGTCTTTTAAAAATTCAACTATTTCCTCTACTTCTTCTTTAGCTTCTTCAACACCAGCAACATCATTAAAAGTTACTTTGCCCTTAAGCTCGTTCATCATCTTAGCTTTGGATTTTCCAAATCCCATAGCACCGCCTTTTCCACCTTGCATTTGTCTCATGAAAAAAATCCAAACAGCAATTAGTAATAACATTGGAAACCATGAAAGCAGAACACCAAATAGTGATGGCATTTTTTCCTCTAAAGGAGCTGCGGATATACTAACACCTTTATCAGACAATTTTTCTATTAAGTTTGGATAATTAGGTGAATAAGAAGAAAAAGTTTTTCCATTTGAGTAAACACCATTAATATTATTGCCTTGTATTTCAACTTTTAATACTTCTCCATTATCAACTGAGGTTAAAAAATCTGAAAATATAACTTGGTTGCTGCCTCTTGTGTTAGCTTGTGGATTCTTAAACATATTATACAAGCCTATAGTTAGAAAAACTATAATTCCCCACATTGCGAGATTTTTTAAATTCATCATTATAAGATAAGAATTATTATTAATTTAACAAGTGACAAATTATCAACAAAATAGTCAAATATATTACTCTTTTGAGATTAATAGTGTTTCATTAACTTTTTTAATAATACATCTTCCTAAAGTAACTTTAAAATGAGATTTCGTATTTATTAATTCAATTATTCTATCTATCTTTTTGCCCCGCACTGGATAATACTTTTGACCAATAACTTTTACAATTTCTATAAATGACCTAAAAACAACTTCCTTTGAATGATAAAAAAAATCTCGTTTTAAGACTGCTAATTGTTTTGCTTTTAAATATGTTACGTTTTGTCTTAAATTTTCAGATATATAAAATTTGATAGTTTGATTTGAAGATTGTAAATTTTTTATTGTCAAATAAAATTTATCAATGTCTAATCCTTCATTCTCCAATTGAATTAAAAATTTTCTTATCTTAGCTCTTTTAAATTTATCATCTTCATTAGATGGATCTTTAACATAAAATCCAAAAACGTAATTAGTAATGTAAATCAAATCTTCTTTTTTAAAACTTAAAAGAGGTCTAATTAAATTGATATTATCAATTTTAGATTTTCTATCTAATGAGACCAAACCATTTAAACCACTTCCTCTTGTAAATCTAATAAAAAAATTCTCAACCAAGTCATCCATATGATGACCAAGTAAAATATTTTTTATTTCAAATTTTTTAGCAGCTTTAACCAGCATGCTATATCTTTTATCTCTGGCAATTGATTGAATATTTTTTTTAGGTTTTGCTCCATTCCAAGTTAAAATATTTAAATCTATTGAAAATTTATTTAAAATTTTCTTAACATACCTCGTCTCTGAAGTGGAATTTTTTCTTAATTTATGATCAAGAATAAAATATTTTGGTTCTAAAAATCTTTTTATTGAATATATTTTAGATAAAAAAGATAAAGCTAAACTATCCGCTCCACCTGAAACTGCTACAATAAAATTTTCATTAATATCAATTAAAGATTCAAATTTTCGATAGATATTATTAATTCTTTTATTTTTTAATTTGTTTAAATAAAAACTATGAGTCTTGTTTATTGCAGTCAAATTTTTTGGACTCATATTTTGCTTTTTGAATTACCGACTGGTTGGCTTCAGGGTATTGAATTTCAACTCCATTTATCATTTTACACCCCTGATTTTTTTCACCAATCTGCACCATTGATACACCAAGTTTTAATAAATTTATAGGAGCCTTCTTTCCTTTTGGATATTTTTGATATCCTTCTAAATAAGCTGAAGCTGCATCGGTATAAAGCTGTCTTATTCTAAAAGTTTCTGCATACCAATATTGAGCACTTCCTGCCAATTCATGATTAGAATGAGAAAGAACAAATTCTCTAAATGCTTTTTCAGCAGTGCTATAATCTCCAACTTTTAAAAAACTAGTGGCAAATTCATATTGTTTTTGAGGATTAAGATCTTTGGGGAGTATTTTTTCCTCAGACTCAAAAGTTTCAGTAATTATAGATGCAGTAGTATCTACTGATTGAATTTGTTGCGAAGTCTGATTAGTTGCAGTGTCTTTATATGAAATTGAACCTAAGTCTTGAGGTTGTGAGCTGCCTGGAAGCATATCAATGTCCTCAGTTTTAGGTTTTAAGGTCAAATTTACTTCCCCTTTACTATCAACTAAATTAGTCTCTATGTTTTGAAATCTAATTTGATTGTCTGCTTGTATTTTTGATAGCCTGTTAGATAATTTGTCTAATTTAAAATTTATTTCCTCAAATTTATTTGTAAGTTCTCTAAATTGTTCTTCCACCTCGGATAATTTTAACAAATGCCTTGTGAGCACATCCTCAGAATTAATATCTAGCTCTGTATTTGTTGTTTTAAGATCTATGTTTTCAGAGTAAACTGCCTTCTCTAGTGTTTTTATATCTTCTTTAATGATCTCCAAAGTTTCATAAATATTATGGTTATCCGCAAGGGTAAAATTTGGAATAAAGATGTTGAATAACAATAATAAATTGAAGAAAATTAGTTTAAATATTTTATCCATGCAAAATAGTTTATCTTTATAAAAATGGCAAAAAAAAGACCCTAAAACTTTAATCTTTAGGGTCTTTTTGAAACTTAAAATTAATTTGCTTTAACAGTTACTGATCTTCTGTTTTTTGACCATGCTAAAGGATTTGACCCAGAGTCTACTGGTCTTTCTTTACCATAACTCAAAACTGATATTCTGTCTGAGGAAATACCATAAGTCATCAGATAATCTTTAGCTGCATTAGCTCGTCTTTCACCCAGAGCTAAGTTATATTCTCTAGTTCCTCTTTCGTCAGCATGTCCCTCTAAGACAACGTTGATGCTTGAGTTTTTTCTTAACCAAGCTGCTTGGGCTCTAAGAGTTTCTCTTGAAGCAGTAGTTAATATTGATTCGTTGGTAGCAAAGAAAACTCTATCCTTAACTCCATCTGCTAAGTATTCAACTGAATCTGTTCCAGTATAAACATCACCTTGAATTTGTCCGCCTAAAGTCTCTACTTTCTTTGAAGCACATGCAGTTAATACTAAACACGTAGCTAAAACTAACATTGTGTTATTTAAAATTTTGCTTATTTTCATTAAATTGCTCCTTGCTGCTATTTTCAAATTCTTACTTTTTCACAACTAATTAGAGGTTTCAAGCCTAAAAATCAAGTAATTTTAACTATTTACTTAATAAAGATGACCATGATGGGTCAGAAGCATCTGTTGGAGTCTCCACCAAACGTTCATTATAGCCTGTTAAATCTATTGACCATAATTTTGCAGAAAATCCCTCTCCTTTTGCGTTAGTTTTTGTTTCCCTATAAAAAATCAAAACTCTACCATTTGGTGACCAAGACGGTGCTTCTTGATAAAAATTTTCTGTTAGCAATCTTTCACCTGATCCATCGACTCTCATTACTCCAATATAGAATTTACCTTTATGCAATTTTGTGAAAGCTATCAAATCACCTCTTGGAGACCATACAGGTGTTCCATACAAACCCTTCCCAAATGATATCCTTTTTAAATTACTACCATCACTTTTCATTACATAAATTTGTTGATAACCACTTCTATCAGAATTAAAGCATATATACTTTCCGTCAGGAGAATAAGATGGGGAAGTGTCTATTGAAGGATGATTTGTAATTCTTTCTACAACTCTATTTTCTAAATCCATTGTATATATATCTGATTTACCATCTTTAGCAAAACTCATAATAATTTTTTTGCCATTAGGAGAAAACCTTGGAGCAAATGTCATTCCAGGAAAATCTCCAACCACCTCTTGAGTTCCTGTTTCTATATCTAAAAGATATACCCTTGGTAAATTTCTAAAATATGAAAGATAAGTTACCATTTGACTGGTTGGGTTAAACCTTGGTGTTAGCACAAGTTCATTTCCTAAGGTCAAAAACTTATTATTAAATCCATCCTGATCCATAATGGCTAATTTTTTTATTCTTTGAGTTTTTGGTCCCTCTTCTGCAACATAAATAATTCTAGTATCAAAATATCCTTTTTCGCCAGTTAATCTCTCATAAATTTTATCTGATATTATATGTCCTACTCTTCGCCAATTACTTGGCACCGTTGTAAAGGCTAATGCCATCATTTCTTTTGCTGCAAGAACATCCCATAATCTAAATTCAACTCTTAATTTTTCATTTATATAACTAACCTTACCTGTGATAAGTGCTTGAGCTTTTATCAAGCTCCAATCTTCAAATCTTGGTTTTAAATTTGCAATATCGGGGGCTTGAAGAAAAGCATCTTTACTTAATGGATTGAAAAGACCAGATGTTTTAAGGTTATTTTCAACAATAATTGAAATCTCTGAACCAATATTTTCTATATTGATAATTTTTTCAAAACTTTTTTTAGATTTATCATCTATAGACAAAGGTGAAACTGCTAGTGGTAAAGGATCTAAATTTCCTCTAGTTATATCTACTTCAATTAAAGCATATGTCCTGACTGGTAAAATAATAATAATTGTTAATAATAAAATTTTTCTTATCATAAATATATACTATCCTTCCAACATCTCTCTTGCATCAAAATTTAATTGTAGCTCTCTCCATCTTTCATACCCTGAACTGGGCACTCTTAATGGCTGGCATAATTTAACAGCTCTAAGTGCACTTTCTGCTAAAACTTTATAAAATGCCTGTCCAGGCTTATTCATTCTGGCATGATCTAATATCTCAGATTTAGTAACTGAGCCATCAGGATCTAATTGTAACTTAATTCGAACCAATAAATTCTCATTGTATGGAAGTCCAAGTGGTATGCTCCAGCATCCAAAAATTTGAGCCTTTAATGCGTCCTCTTCGCTAAGAGAAAGACCTATATTTTCAAGGTTATTTTCTTGATCTTGAGTGATCTTATTAGATTTTTTTATTTTTTCTGAGGTTTCTGTTTTAGATTTATCAATTAATGCAGCTATATTACTAGGATCAAATAATTCTTTTTTTTCAAATTCTGAAACTTGTTTAACTTCATTATCAATTTTTTCAGGATTTTGTTTTTCTTCTTTAATTTTTTCAACTTTTTTTGTTATCTCGTCTGGTAAAGGAATTGCATCTGGTTTTTTCTTTTTAACTTTTTTTGGGGGAGCTTGTTCAGAAACTAATTTTTTTTCTTTTTCTTTTGCTTTTTCAATTATTTTTTTTGCTTTTGGAGCAAATGGAATATTAGTTTTTTTAGTAATTTGAATTAATTCTACACTTACTATTGGTGGTAAATTAATTGGTTTTTTTGATAAAAAAGGTAGGCTCATTGCAGTAATTAAAATCAGAACTAAATGTAAAGCAGAAGATATTATTATACTTCTATTCAATTTTTTACCTTTGTTTATAAGGTTCTGATATTAGAGCCACTTTTGTGAAGCCAGAGCCAGATAGAAGTCCCATAATTTCTAGAACCCTTCCATAATTAATAGTTTTGTCACCTCTGACGTAAATTCTGGTATCTGTTCTATTTTTAGAAACTGCTAAAACCTTAGCAATAATTTTATCATATTCCACTTGGGACTCTTGAATAAAAATTTCACCTTTTGAATTTATTGATAATGTTAGTGGCTCAACTTCTTCTGGAAGTGAGTCTGCAGAACTTTCGGGTAAATCTACTTGAACACCTACTGTTAATAATGGAGCTGTAACCATAAAAATAATAAGCAAAACTAGCATTACATCTACAAAAGGAGTTACATTAATTTCACTCATTGGTTCTTTGGAAGAACGATTTAATTTAAATGCCATTTTATATAATTGATAAAAATCTTTTTGAAAAATTTTCTAATTTTTGAGAATATTTTTTTGAGTCGTTGTTAAACTTATTGTATGCAATAACAGCAGGGATTGCGGCTAGCAAACCTAAAGCTGTTGCAAAAAGTGCTTCTGCTATACCAGGTGCTACTATAGCTAAACTTGTATTTCTTGATATTGCTATAGATTGAAATGAATTCATTATACCCCAGACAGTTCCAAACAAACCTATAAAGGGCGCCGTTGAGCCTACTGTTGCTAAAAAAGTAAAACCTTTATCTATTTTAGAGATTTGTTTTTCTATTCCAGCTTCTAACATTCCACTCATTCTATCACCTATGTTTGCTTTTGATTTGGACTTGAGTAAGCCCTGCATCGACTCCTTAAATAAAGATGCCATCGGATCATCAATATTACTAGGGAGACTATTATAAAAAGTTTCTGCAGATTTAGATCTCCAAAACTTTTCCTCAAATTCCTCTGATGAAATATTTATTTTTTTGAACATCCTAAATTTTTCAATAATTAATGCCCACGAATAAACTGAACAAAGTATAAGTATTATTATTACTGATTTAACTATTATGTCGGCTCTTAAAAAAAGATTAATTAAAGAAAAATCTGTATTTGAGCCTAAACCAACTGCTTGAGATGCTATGTCTGCTTCCATAAACTGTAATCACACTTAAATGTGTCATGAATTTGTCTACAAATTTTAAATTATTCCTCAAATTTGTAAGTTTCATAATAAAAACTAGATATTAAAATAGCATCAGCTTTATTATTGTCTTTTTTTTTTGATAAATTTATTGAAAAATAAGGGAAAATCTCAATTGCTTTAGTCCTACTAGCATCTTTTTCAGAATTGATGAGATTAAAATATTTTTTCCATTTTGTTGGCCTAACAAAATACATGGGTAATTGCATTGCAGAACATATACCTTTTAAAATTCCAAAAGACTGACCAAAATTAAACATACTAGTTACACCCTGCCCTGGCATTGCCGAAACTTGCTCTATTACTACTTTAATATCTCTTTTTTCAATATTTTTTATTCTTTTTGAAATTTCATTAAAAATTTGTGATCCATTCACTTGTTTTTTATTTTTTTTTCCTTCAATCATAGTTGGCATATCAATGACATCTTTTATCTCTCCGTTTTGAAAAAAACAAATAGATCCTGAAATTCCAGGATCAATTCCAATAATTAACATTGATTATCTTCCATTTTAACGTTTGAATATATATTTTGTACATCGTCATCATCCTCTAAATTTTCAAAAAATTCTATTATAGTCTCTTTTATATCCACATTAATATCAATATAATTTAAAGGAACCCACTCGATTTCTGTTGAAATAAAATTAGTAATTTTTTTTTCTAACTCTTTTTTCACATTATATATCTCATTAATAGAACATTGGATTTCATGATAATTATCATAAGAAAAACATTCATCAGCTCCCGAGTCTAAAGTAAGTTCTAGAATTTCATCATCAGATATTTCTTTTTTATCAATTTTAATTACTCCTAGTTGT
>CACGET010000020.1 GCA_902572155.1 uncultured Pelagibacteraceae bacterium
TCAGAGAAATTTTTTTTTTATGGTTTTTTTCCTGAGAAAAGAAAAAATTTAGTAAATGACCTAAAGAGTTTGGCTGAAATTAATTGTTCAATAGTCTTTTTCATCTCTCCAAAAAAAGTTAATAAAATAATCCCTGAATTAAAAAATTATTTTAGCAAAAGAAAAATAGTGTTTTGTAGAGAGATGTCGAAATTATATGAGGAATTTGTCAGAGTTGATGTAGATGACCTAGAGCTTTTTAAAACAGAGCCTAGAGGTGAATTTACCATTGTAATTTCTGAAATTAATGAAAATAAAAAAAAATCAAAAATTATTGATGAATCAGTTAAACATAACATAAAAAAGATGATAAATAAATTAAGTGTTAAAGAAATAACAAATATAATTAATCAAAACAACAATATACCAAAAAAAGAAATTTATAATTACTGTTTGAAATTAAAAGATGAAAATTAAATACATATTAATAATTTTAATAGGAATTTTTTTTTCAGGCTGTGTTGGTTTTTCCTCAAAAGGAATTTTTGGAACAGGTGTGAGTGTTGCTTTTGATCCACGCTCTGTAGGAACACAAATTGACGACTCTATTATGCAAAAAAGTTTATCTACTCGAGTACTTTTAAAAAATAAAAACTATATCTTGTCTGTGAAAACAAAAGTACTTGATGGAAGAATTTTTATGACTGGCAAAGTAGACAGTCCGGAGGAAAAATTACAATTAACAAAATTAGCTTGGGAAACTGATGGTGCTCGATCTGTTAGGAATGATATTAAAATAAAAGAGGATTTTGATTTCAAAAGATCAGCAAAAGATGTTTTGATTACCTCTCAGCTGAGAACAGCAATAATTTTAAATAAAAATATTAAAGCTACCAATTATCAAATAGATACCTATAAAAAAAAAATTTATGTTTATGGTATAGCAATGACATCTGAAGAAAAAGAATTAGTTATAAGTGAAGCAGAAGAGATACTTGATGTAGAGAAAGTAATTGCAAGCATTATACTTGTTGAAGATTTAAGAATTCAAAAAGACTAATTTTTTTTATAATTTATTACTTCAGCTGAATATGCTGCTATTGAAGCAAGGTTGATTATTTCTGAAGTAGATGATCTTAAAGGCGCAATCTCAATGGGAAGTCCAAGACCAATTAATAAAGGCCCAATTACTTTTGTGTCACCAAATGTTTTCATCATTTTATATGATATAGCTGCGCTGTGCTGACCAGGCATAATTAAAATATTTGCATTTCCCACAATTTTTGAAAAAGGGTATAAATCTTGATATTCTTTATTAAGTGCTACATCAGGCTGCATATCACCATCAAAATCAAACTCAACTTTTTTTTCATTTAGAATTTCAACAGCTTTTCTTATATGCTTCGTTCTACTCGTGATTGGTTGACCGAAAGTTGAATGTGATACGAAAGCAACTTTTGGATCAAAACCAAATAATTTAACTACTCTTGCAGCTGAAATTGCTATTTCAGCCATTTGCTCCGAGGTTGGATATTCATGAACACTAGTATCTCCAACAAAAATTGTTTTTCCTTTATGAACGACCATGTTTAATCCAAACATGATTTCACCATCTCTAACATTGACAACTTGTTTTATCTTTTCTAAGGAAGACCCAAATCGTCTAGTATTTCCTGTTACAGCACCGTCTGCATCTCCACATGCAACCATACTAGCTGCCCAGATAACTCGATCATTTCTGACGAGACGATCACAATCCCTTTCTAAAAGTCCTTGCTCTGTCTGTAATTTTTTGAATAAGTTTTTTACATATTTATTTCTTTTTTCTGCATTAGTTGAGTTTACTATTTCAATATCAAAATTAGCGTTATAGCCAATTTTTTTTATTTGTTCTTTAATCTTTTCTTTTTTACCTACCAAGATCGGAATCCCCAACTTTGAATTTTTAAATGCAATTGCAGCTTTAAGAGTATTTTCATCTTCTCCATCAGCAAACACAATTTTTTTTTGACTTTTTTTTATAAAAGAGTTTATTCCTTGCATTATAGTTACTGTAGGATCTAATCTTTGTTTAAGTTGATCTTTATAAATTTCAAAATTATCAATTTTTTTTCTTGCCACCCCGCTATCTATTGCTGCTTTTGCTACTGCAGCTGGGATTACACTAATTAATCTTGGATCAAATGTTGATGGTATTATATAGTCTTTTCCATAGTGTGGTCTTTCGCCCCCCATTGCAGCTACAACTTCATCAGGAACATATTCTCTTGCAAGACTTGCTATAGCCTTGGCTGCAGCTACCTTCATTTCTTCATTGATAGTTTTAGCTCTTACATCTAACGCTCCTCGAAAAATGTATGGAAAACCAATTAAATTATTTACCTGGTTTGGATAATCTGATCTTCCAGTAGCAATAATTGCATCGCTTCTTACTTCATATATTTCTTCAGGAGTAATCTCTGGATCAGGATTTGCACAGGCAAAAATTATTGGTTTTTTTGCCATCAACTTAACATGTTCTTTTTTTAAGGCACCTTTAGCTGATAAACCCAAAAATACATCAGCACTTTTTATTGCTTCATCAAGAGATCTTAATTTTGTATCGATAGCATGTCTAGATTTCCATTGATCCATGCCATTAGCTCTTCCTTTATAAATCACTCCTTTCCTATCTATCATAATGATGTTTTTAGCAGGCACGCCTGATTTTTTAAATAGTTCAGCACATGCTTGAGCTGAAGCCCCAGCTCCATTAACAACTATCTTAATTTTATTTATTGATTTGCCGCTTACATCAAGCGCATTCATAAGTGCTGCCGTTGTAATTATCGCAGTACCATGTTGATCATCATGAAAAACTGGAATATCTAAAATTTTCTTTAGTTTTTGTTCAATTACAAAACAGGCTGGTGCCGCAATATCCTCTAAGTTAATACCTCCAAAACTTGGAGAAAAATTTTTAATTGAATTAATAATTTCTTCAGAATCATTACAGTCAATTTCTAGATCTATAGAGTCAATATCAGCAAATCGTTTAAACAGAACAGCCTTACCTTCCATCACGGGCTTAGATGCAAGAGCACCTAAGTTTCCCATCCCTAAAATTGCGGAACCATTACTTATTACAGCAACTAAATTTCCTTTACTTGTGTAGTCATATGCTGCGTCTGGGTTTTCGTTAATTTTTTTTACAGGTGCCGCGACTCCAGGCGAATAAGCTAACGCAAGATCTCTTTTTGTTGTCATGTTTTTTGAGGAAATAATCTCAATCTTGCCAGGTTTTTTGTCTCTATGAAAATCTAAAGCTTCTTTATCTGTGTAATGATCAATCTTTGTTTTTTTCATTTTTGATAATAAGTGTACAAATAGGGTAAAATTAGGACTAATATGATTTATGAACTTAATTAAGTCAACAGGCACATTTGGTTTTTATACTGTCATTAGTAGATTACTAGGTTATTTAAGGGATATACTTATTGCTATTTTTCTTGGTACAGGAATGGTAGCTGATGCGTTTTTTGTGGCATTTAGAATTCCGAACACATTTAGAAGGCTGTTTTCCGAAGGTACTTTTAATGCAGCCTTTGTTCCAAGCTATTCATCAGAAATTTTAAGGGGAAAGAAATCTTCAAATAAATTTGCTAATGATATTTTTAATCTTTTATTTATAGGCTTGTTATTGTTAACGATTATTGCTCAGATTTTTATGCCAATAGTTGTTGCAATTATTGCTCCTGGATTTGTTGATGATATTGCTAAATTAGAAATTGCTATAAATTTAACAAGAATTACATTTCCATTTTTATTTTTTATTTGTCTAGCATCGTTTTTTTTCAGCGATCCTAAATTCACATAACAAATTTGCTGCTGCTTCAGCAGCTCCAATAATTTTAAATTTAGTTTTAATACTAGTATTATTATTTTCAAATGCATTGGGTGATCAACTTGTTTATTATTTATCTTATGGGGTTTCGATAGCAGGAATTTTTCAGCTAATATTCTTGTATGTGTTTGTAAAAAAACACTATTTATTAAAATTCGATTTAAAACTTAAAATAAATAATAAAGTTAAATTTTTTTTTACAAAACTTTTACCAAGTATTTTTTCCTCAGGAGTTACACAAATAAATATTTTAGTTGGAACCATAATTGCTTCATTTCAAGCAAGTGCTGTTTCATATCTATATTATGCAGATAGAATTTATCAAATTAATTTAGCAATTGCTGGTATAGCTATTGGTGTTGTAATACTACCACAATTATCAAAACATATTAGATCTAAAAAAAGAAAAAAGATCTTACTAATTCAAAATAAGGCACTTGAGTTAAGTTTATTTTTAAGTCTTCCAGCTACTATTGCATTATTGATTGGTTCTGAACAAATAATCTCAGCTTTATTTGGATATGGATCTTTTAACAAAACTTCAGTTATAAATACTAGTATAGCACTATATTATTTTTCATTTGGATTACCAGCATTTGCACTAATAAAAGTTTTTTCAAGTTTTTTCTTTGCAAACAATGATACTAAAACACCATTTTATATTTCATTAATTTCCGTAATTTTAAATATTTTAATTAGTATTTATTATTTTAACGAAGTTGGATTTATTATAATTCCAATTGCAACATCAATTTCATCTTGGTTTAATTCTATAGTATTGTTCCTATTTTTGAAGGATAGAGAATTATTTTATTTTAATGAGATATTTTTTGTTAAGTTTCTTAAAATATTACTTGCTTCACTCCTTATGGGCATTTTTTTCAATTTCTTGTTAAATTATTTTGAAAATGAATTGTTATTTAATCAAAGTTTAAAGTCTTTTTATTTAGTTTTAAGTGCAACATTAGGATTATTGTCTTATTTAGTTATTTGTTACCTGATCAAAGCTTTTAAAATGAAGGATATTAAATTAAAGTATTAATTCTATGAGTAATAAAATTTTTTCAGGGGTCCAACCAACAGGCAACCTTCATTTGGGAAATTATTTAGGAGCAATTAAGAATTTTGTTGAATTAAATAATGACACTAACAATAATTGTATATTTTGCGTTGTTGATCTTCACGCTATTACAATTAAACAAGATCCTAATAAATTAAAAAATAATGTTAGAGAAACTGTAGCTACTTTTGTTGCGAGTGGAATTGATCCCAAAAAAAGTATAATTTTTAATCAATCTAGTGTTGCCGCTCATTCAGAGGCAGCTTGGATATTAAGCTGTGTTGCTCGGATGGGCTGGCTAAATAGAATGACACAATTTAAGGAGAAGGCAGGTAAAGAAAAAGAAAAAGCTAGTATTGGTTTATACTCATATCCTGTATTAATGGCAGCAGACATTCTATTGTATGATACCACACACGTACCTGTGGGTGATGACCAAAAGCAACATTTAGAATTATGCAGAGATATAGCTCAAAAATTTAATAATGATTTTAAGGTAGATAATTTTTTACAAGTCCCAGAGCCGTTAATTCAAAAAGAATTTTCAAGAATAATGAGTTTAAAAGATGGATCAAAAAAAATGAGTAAGTCTGAACTGTCGGACCTCAGTAGAATAAATTTAACTGATGATCAGGATCAAATTAAAAACAAAATTAAAAAGGCGAAAACTGACCCAATGCCAATGCCAAAAGATATAAAAGATTTAGATGAAAGATTAGAAGTAAAGAATCTTCTCGGAATATATTCATGTTTAAATAACACTAACTTACAAGACTCTATTGAAATTTTTAAAGGTAAAAATTTGTCTGAATTTAAAGAAAAGTTATCAGATTTATTAGTAGCTGAGATAGACCCAATTTCAAAAGAAATAAAAAAACTTTTAGAAGATAAATCTTATTTAGACAAAATTCTTCTAGATGGGGTTGAAAAAGCTAACTCTATTGCATTAAAAAAGATAGATAGAATAAAAGAAATAGTGGGTTTTTAAAAAATTTATTATCAAGTTTTAATTTTTAAAATAATAACTATATTTATATTATGTTTGTTCAAACTGAAGTAACACCAAATCCTAATTCATTAAAATTTCTTCCTGGTAAGAAAGTTTCTAATAGTGGCGTTTATGAAATTACTGACAAAAATGATTTTAAAAATGAGTTAGTTAGAAACATATTATCTATCAATGGTGTTGAGGGTATTTTTTTAGGCCGAGACTTTATAACAGTTAACAAAAATGATTTGATTAAATGGGATGAGATAAAACACATAGTGATTTCTTTTATAAATGATTTTTATGCTGATGATAAAGAATTTGTAATTGATGAAAATTACCATCAAGAAAACACAAGTTTAAGTGAAATAGAGGAGAAGATAGTTAAAATCCTAGATCAAAAAATACGTCCTGCTGTAGCAAAAGATGGAGGAGATATTAAGTTTAAAGAATTTAAAGATGGAGTAGTTAAAGTGCAACTACAGGGTAGTTGTTCAGGGTGTCCTAGCTCAACTATGACATTAAAACAAGGTGTTCAAAATTTATTATGTCATTACTTACCAGAAGTAAAAGAGGTTGAGGCCATATAGAGTTTATGAAAACAAAATTTTTAAATAAAACTAAAAAAAAAAATAATAGAATAAATCGAAAAATTGTTTACCAAGATAAAATAAATTCTTTAGCAAGAATTTTTTTAGGAAGTTTCCTAGTGGTAGGTTTTTTTTATATTTTACCAATAATTATTGTTTATACAGAAAAAAATATCTTATCTTCTAAAGAATTTACAAATAATTCAAAAAAAGTTCTGGCTTACACTCTTAATGCAAAAAATAAACAAAATAAGAAAAAAGATTTAATAAATGAAAAAGATTTATTGTTGGATATTTTTAGTCTAAATGATTTAGAGACAGACACTGTTAGACTAAGTGCATCTACTATAAAACAGTTATTTCAAGATACAGGGTATAATCTAAAAGATGTAAGAAAAAAAAAATTAGTTAAACCTGTTGCGCTAACCTTACTTCCTGAAGAAATTAAAATGATTGAAGATACAAGAAAAAGAAAAGAATTATTTATTCAAATTGTTTTACCTTTAATTTTACAAGAAAATAATAATATCAAACTTGATAGAAAGACACTTTTTAGCATAATAAATAGAAATAATAATTCAGATTTAGAAAAAAAATGGCTTGATAAAAAATATAAGCAATATGGAATTAAATCTAAAGATTTATCTGAACTCAAAATCAGAATGGATGAAGTTCCTGTATCTTTAGCTATAGCTCAAGCAGCAAAAGAAACTGGCTGGGGAACATCTAGATTTGCTCAAGAAGGAAATGCATTGTTTGGACAATGGACATGGTCGGGCGAAGGCTTAAAACCAAAAGATGCAGACGTTGATGAAGGCCATAAAGTTATGAAGTTTAATGTTTTACAGGCTTCAGTAAGAGCGTATAAAAGAAATTTAAATACTCATTCTACATACAAAGATTTTAGAAAAGCGCGAGCTGAGTTAAGAGATTTAGGGAAACCACTAGATGGACTTATTTTATCAGAGCACCTGGATAAATATGCAGAAACAGGAGCTCAATATGTTGCTGTTTTAAAACAAATTATTATCCAAAATAAACTAAAAGATTTTGATGATGCAAAATTGTTACCGTCAAGCATTGATTTAGAAAGTCTGATTTAATTTTCCGCAATTATAAATTGAGTACCAAACCATCTCCATTTTCCATTATCGTTTAATGAACAATTTATTCTCCCTCTTCTTGGAAAAAATTTATCCCTAAATTTTATAGTAAGAACATTATTCACAATTTCAATGATAGATCTTTCCCATTTGTTGGATTCATTTGAATAACAACTTATATTTTTTAAATTTTTTTGATCTTTAAAAAATTCAACCTTAAATGATGGGGGATTATTATTTGAATCTAACTTTTTTTCTAATGGCAACAAACGCCTGTATTCAAGAGGATATGATTTTATCATTGATTGAAATCTTTTTATTTCACCATAATTTTCGTTAATAGGGAATCTAGGTAATTCATATTTATCTTTATTTAAATCAATAACTCCAGAGTGTTGACCGAAGGCAAAATCAAAATTTTTGGATATATATTTTTTCATAAGTGCAGAATATTCTCCGAATGGATAAGAAAATAAATTTGGCACATACCCAAGATTTTTTAAAAATTTGTCACTAGCAATTTCAATATCTGTAATAAATTGATTGTAAGTTTTATCTACCAAATGTTCATGAGAGTGTGAATGGTGGCCAATGAAAGCAAATGGCTTTTTTTCTATTTCTTTTATTTGGTCCCAGGTCATATACCCTTTTTTTCCTATTGGTTCTGTAGATACAAACAAAATAAATGGAATCTTGTTTTTTTTAAGAATTGGCCAAGCTTCTAAATAAAAAGACTCAAAAGCATCATCTATAGTGAGAAGAATTACTTTTTTGACCCTCGCGTTTTCAAAATCTTTTTTTAAATTAATTGGGTTGTAGAAATTATAACTAGATTGATTAATTATTTTTATATGCTCTTTGAAAATATTCATCCTTATATTTGTTGAAGGATACTTATTTTCATTAAAACGATGGTACATTATAGACAAAATTCCCTCATCTTTTGAATAATATTTGATATTATTTTCATCTGATTTAGAGTTTGTATTAAAAAAAAAAAATAATATGACAAAACTAATAATTGATGCTGCAGGTAAAAAAATATTTTTAATGCTCATTATTAAAGATAATACATATAGTATTACTCACGATAATAACAAAACTTATTATGAAAAGTTAACTTTGTTAATAAACAATTTTTTAAGCTCTAGGAACTTAATTTTAGAAAATATTAATAAAATATACGTAAATGGAGGACCTGGAAGTTTTGCGGGAATAAGAAACTCTTTATCGACAGTAAAAGCTTTTAATCTTACAAAACGAATAGATTATTATTGTTATAGTTTAATAGATTTTAAACATGAAAAAGAGTTTAATTACGCAAATATTCCAAATATATGCGATAAATTGAATATTAAAAAAAATTTGATTAATGTTGTTTATATGAGCTAAATTAAGATATGTCAGAAACAATAGAAGAAAAATGTATATCCAAAGGTGTTAAATTAACCGAACAGAGAAAAATAATTGCCAAAGTTATTTCACAATCCAAGAAAGCCTATGGAGAGTCTGATCATCCGGATGTGGATGAATTGTATAGCAGAGTTTCCAAAATAGATTCTAAAATAAGTATTGCTACGGTTTATAGAACAGTAAAACTTTTCGAAGAGTCGGGTATTTTAGCAAAACATGATTTTAAAGGAGGAAAGGCGAGATACGAAGCAATGATTGAAAGTCATCACGATCATTTAATTGATGTTAAAACTGGAGAAATAATTGAATTCGTAGATGATGAAATTGAAAACTTGCAAAAAAAAGTTGCTGAAAAATATGGTTATACTTTAGTTGATCATAAATTAGAATTGTACGGCATAAAAAAAAAATCTTAATAAAATATGGATCAAAAAATATTTATCAAAACATTCGGTTGCCAAATGAACGAATATGATTCAAATCGTATTTATGATGCTGTTAAAGAAATTGGCTACAAGAAAACAAAAAACTATGAGGATGCTAACTGTTATGTATTAAACACCTGCCATATAAGAGATAAAGCAAAAGAAAAAGTCTATCATGATATAGGTCGTGTTAAAAAATTTTTTAGATCTAAACAAAAACCATTAGTAATTATAGCTGGATGCGTGGCTCAAGCTGAAAATCAAGAAATGTTAAAAAGAGAACCTTATATAGATATGGTTATTGGCCCTCAATCATATCATAAAATTAACGATATGATTTTAAATTATCAACAGAAAAAAAAAAAAGAAGAGGAAACAGAATTTGATGCAATTTCTAAATTTGAATATTTCAGTAAAATTAAAAATCAAACTGGAAAGATTTCATCATTTTTAACTATACAAGAGGGTTGTGATAAATTTTGTCATTTTTGTGTAGTGCCTTTTACGAGAGGCCCAGAATATTCTAGACCATTTAAGCAAATTTTAGATGAAGCTAAATTTTTAGCCGACAATGGCACAAAAGAAATAACACTTTTAGGGCAAAATGTTAATGCATATAATTTTGAAAATAGCAAATTATCAAATTTGATTTTAGAAATTGAAAAAATTTCAAACATAAAAAGAATTAGATATACAACATCACATCCAAAAGATATGACTGAAGACTTGATTGACTTGTATAAAAATTCACAAAAATTAATGCCGTTAGTACATTTACCTGTTCAAAGTGGATCTGATAAAATTTTAAATCTTATGAATAGAAAACACACAGTGGACTATTACTTGAAAATATTTAATAAGTTAAAAGAAATCAATAATAATGTAGAGTTTTCAAGTGATTTCATAATAGGTTACCCAGGTGAAGAAAAAGTTGATTTTATGAATACACTTAATTTAATCAAAGAGATAAAATTTATTAATTCTTATTCATTTATTTTCAGTCCAAGACCTGGAACAGTTGCAGCAAATTTAGATTTGGTGGAAAAAAAAATTTCTGTAGAAAGATTGGAAAAAATTCAAAATCAATTATATGAAAATCAGATAAATATAAATCGGTCTATGGAAAACAAGACTATAAATGTTTTGGCTGAAAATCTTACTGACGATGGTACTAAGGTGTTTGGTAGATCAGAATATATGACATCTGTTACTTTTAATGGTAAAAAAAGTGATATTGGAAAAATTCTGTCTGTAAAGATTAATAAATATAACAGAAGTTCACTATTTGGTGAATTATCAGTCAATATTAACAAAAAAGTAGCATAAAATTGAGTGGTTATTCTAAAAAAAACATTAATCAATCACTTAAATTTGTATATTCAGATAATAATTCATTGAGCGTTATATTCCATGATAACGATTTATTAATGGGTATTGTAGGAGAATTTAATAAAAATCTAAAAGAATTAGAGAAAATCTCTGAGTCTAACTTATATTCACGAGGAAACTCTATATTAATTAAATCAAGTCCAAAAAAAAATGAGTTAATCAAAAATGCAATTCAATTTTTGGCTAGTCAATTCATAAATAATGGAAGCATAGAGAGTAAGGATATAGTTTCATCAATGGATAAATTTATCATTAATGAAAAATTAAAAAATAATAACGTGACAGATATAATTAAAACACCAAAAAAATCTATCATCCCAAGATCTGAAAAACAAAAAAATTATGTAAGAGCTCTAAGACAAAGTGATATAATAATTTCAGCAGGCCCAGCGGGAACAGGAAAAACCTTTTTAGCTGTAGCAGTTGGATTGACAATGTTATTAGAAAAAAAGATTGAAAGAATAATTTTATCTAGACCAGCGGTCGAAGCTGGAGAGCGTTTAGGTTTTTTGCCTGGGGATATGAAGGAAAAAGTTGATCCATACTTAAGACCTTTATATGACTCACTATACGATTTATTTGATTTTGAGAAAATTCAGAGAATGATAGAAATTGGTGATATTGAAATAGCACCTTTAGCTTTTATGAGAGGAAGAACTTTAAAAAACTCTTTTGCTATTTTAGATGAGGCTCAAAACGCTACAGATATGCAGATAAAAATGTTTTTAACTCGTATAGGAGAAAATTCAAAAATAATTATAAATGGTGATCCTACTCAAATAGATTTACCTAATAAAAATATGTCTGGGTTAGTTAAATCTAAAGAATTATTACAACACTTGAGTGAAATTTCAGTCGTTGATTTTGATCACTCTGATGTAGTGAGGCATCCACTCGTATCAAAAATAGTCAAAGCTTATTCTGAAAATGATTAATTTAGATGTCTTCTCTGATGAGAAGGCTTGGTCCAAAAGATTAAAAAAAAAAGATTTCTTTTTTAAAAATGTTTGTAAAGCGTTTCCAAAAAAATATAAATTTTTAAATAAAAAAATATACCTTACTTTATTACTTTCAAATAATAAAAATATTAAAAAGTTGAATAAAAATTTTAGAAATAAAAATAATCCCACAGATGTTTTGTCTTTTCCTTTTAATGATAATATAAAAATTTCTAAAAAGACTTATATTGGAGACATCATAATCAGTTATAATTTTATGAATATGCCTAAGTCACAAAACTTAAATACTTTTAAGCAGAAAGTTATCAAAACATTTATACATGGTTTTCTCCATTTAATAGGTTTTGATCATATTCAAAATAGTGATTACAAAAAAATGCTCAAAGAGGAAGAATTTATATATAATTCTGTAATTTCTAAGATTGGTTAAATTGAATAAAAAATTATTAGTAGACTCTGTTTTTTTAATAATGTTGGGAATGGCCACATCTTTAAGCTTACCTCCATTCAACTATTTTCTAGTAAATTTTTTTACTTTTTCTTTATTTTTTATTTTTATAATTAAAAAGTTAAAATCACAAAAATTGAAAAAATCCTTCTTTTTTTATGGATGGTTATTTGGTTTTGGTTATTTTGTTACCAACTTATATTGGATATCAATTTCTTTAACATTTGACCAAGGCTTTAAATTTTTAATTCCAATAACTATTTTTTTAATACCAGCCTTTTTAGCAATATTTTATGGAATGGTAACTCTTTCATTTATGGTAGTAAAACCTAAAAGTATTGTAAATTCATTTTTAATTTTTTCATTGATATTTGCTATTTTTGAATTTGTTCGAGGATCAATTTTAACTGGATTTCCCTGGAATTTAATTGTGTATAGTTTTTTGAATCAATTAGAACTTATAAGTATAACTTCAGTCATAGGAACATATGGATTTAATTTATTTTGTATTTCATTATTTTGCAGTCCAGCACTTTTAATATTGAGGAGATCCTATCAAGAGGTAATTGTTTTTATTTTTTTTTTAATAATTTTAATTTTATTTTATTTTTTTGGAAGTTATTACAAAAATAAATTTTATTCATTAGATAATATTAAATTTGATTATACAATTAGAGCTGTAGGATCCAACATAGGTCTTGATAGGTTTTATAAAGATATTGATTCCTCGAAAGTAATTGAAGAATTGATAAAAATTAGTAATCCAAATTTAGAAGAAAAAACCATTTTTGTTTGGCCAGAAGGTATTATTCCTGGCATTTCTCAGAATGAACTGATCGAATACAAGGATTTATTTAAAAATAAATTTAACAACAATCATATATTAGCTATCGGCATTAACAGTCAAGATACCATTGATGACTCTACGAAATATTTTAATAGTTTTTCTGTCTATGATAATGAACTTAAATTGTTAAGTTCTTATAATAAAATTAAACTAGTCCCATTTGGTGAGTTTTTACCATTTGAAAATTTTTTATCTATAATAGGATTAAAAACAATTACTAATAATTATCAATCTTACACAAAAGGTAAACTTAGAAATATTATTGAAATCAAAAAAGAAAATTTTTCTTTGAGAATTTTACCACTTGTTTGTTATGAAATAATTTATTCTGGTAAAATTTTCAAAAAAACAGATTTTGATTTGATTATTAATATTTCTGAGGATGGATGGTTTGGTAAATCGATAGGACCCAAACAACATTTCGCTCATAGTATTTTTAGATCAGTAGAAAGTGGAAAATATATAGTTAGAGCAGCTAATAACGGCATCTCAGCTATAATTAACCCAATTGGTGAGATTGAAAAAAGCTTGAATTTAAACGAAATTGGCTACTTAGACTTTAATCAAATAAAATCAATACAACCAACAGTTTTCTCAAAATTTGGTAATAAAGTTTTTGTATTATTAATTTTATTGTATATTTTTTTAATATTTTCAACTAGTTTTATATTTTCATTTAATAGTACAATAACAGTTTTTAAGAACAAATTAAGAAAGGCAAAAAAATGAGTAACCTAAAAAATTATCTTTTCACAAGTGAATCAGTTTCAGAGGGACATCCAGACAAAGTTTCAGATAGAATTTCTGATATGGTAGTTGATAGCTATCTAGCGGGAGATCCCTTCTCTAGAGTAGCATGTGAAACTTTAACAACAACTAACAAGGTTGTGCTTGCTGGAGAAGTTAGAGGGCCTGATATCAAAAAAGATGAGTTAATTTCTAAAGTTAGAGATTGCATTAAAGATATTGGCTATGATCAAGATGGTTTTACTTGGAAAGAAGCAACAAAAATAGAAAGTCATTTGCACTCACAATCAGCCGATATTGCAATGGGAGTAGATTCTTCTGGTAATAAAGATGAAGGAGCTGGGGATCAAGGTATAATGTTTGGATATGCATGCAATGAAACAGATGTTTTGATGCCAGCACCTATACATTATTCACATAAAATATTAAGATTAATGGCAGAAGATAGAAAATCTGGCAATCTTAATGGAATAGAACCAGACTCAAAAAGTCAGATTACCATTGAATATAAAGATGGCAAACCATCAGCTGTAAAATCAGTAGTGATTTCTACACAACATTCTAAAGATGTTAATTTAGCAAAAGTAAAAGAGCTATGCATGCCATATATCGAGAAATCTATTCCAAAAAATTTGTTAGGAAACCTAGATGAGAATGAGATATATATAAATCCTACAGGAAATTTTGTAATTGGTGGTCCAGATGGAGACAGTGGTTTGACTGGTAGAAAAATTATTGTTGATACATATGGTGGTGCAGCCCCCCATGGTGGTGGAGCATTTTCAGGAAAAGATCCAACTAAAGTGGATAGATCAGCAGCATACGCTTCAAGATATGTTGCAAAGAATGTTGTAGCTTCAGGAATTGCTGATAAGTGTTTAATTCAATTAGCATATGCCATAGGTGTTTCTAAACCTTTATCAATATATGTAGATTTGTTTGCAAATGATGAAGAAAAGAATATGCATGTTGAGAAGCTGATAAAAGAAAATTTTGATTTAAGCCCTAGAGGAATAAGAGAAATGTTAGGTTTAAATAAACCAATATATCAAAAAACAGCAGCATACGGTCATTTTGGAAGAGAGTCAGAGTCTGACGGTTCATTTTCATGGGAAAAAACTGATAAATCTGGGGTTTTTAAATAACCAATAAATATTGAAAATATAAAAAAAATACATATATTCCACGTACATTGTTGAATTTAAAAAATGGGCTTTGGCCCATTTTTTTTTGTAGTTAATAAATATATGTTAAACAAAAGAGCTGACAAACTTGAATTATTAAGAATAGCTGAAGCTGTAGCTTTAGAAAAATCAATTGATAAAGAGCTAATCATTAGTTCAATGGAAACTGGAATAGCAAAAGCAGCCAAATCAAAATTCGGTCAAGATAACGAAATCAAAGTATCTATTAATAGAGATAATGGAGATATTGAAATTTTCAGAAAACTAGTTGTTGCAGAAAATCCTGAAAACTCTAACACAGAAATAAAATTAGAAGATGCAATTAATCTAAATCAAATAAATAAAGATAAAACAATTGGTGATGAGGTTTTACAACCCTTACCATCTTTTGACTTTGGAAGAATAGCAGCACAAACAGCCAAGCAAGTAATAAGTTTTAATGTTAGGGAAGCTGAAAGAGAAAGACAGTATAATGATTTTATAGATAAAAAAGATACTATTCTAAGTGGAATCGTTAAGAGATTGGAGTTTGGAAATGTTATAGCTGATCTTGGTAGGACTGAAGCTATAATTCAAAAAAATGAATTAATTCCAAGAGAAAATATTAAAGCGGGTGACCGTATTAAAGCATATTGTTACGATGTTAGAAGAGAGCCAAGAGGTCAACAAATTTTTTTATCGAGAGCACATCCAAAATTCATGGAAAAACTATTTGTTCAAGAAGTTCCAGAGATTTATGATGGTTTGATTGAAATCAAATCCTCATCTAGAGATCCAGGAAGTAGAGCAAAAATTTGTGTAAAGGCAGTTGATACCTCATTAGATCCAGTTGGTGCATGTGTTGGTATGAGAGGCTCAAGAGTACAAGCAGTTGTAAATGAGTTACAAGGAGAAAAAATAGACATTGTAAACTGGTCAGAAGATCCAGCAATCTTAGTTTCCAATGCTTTATCACCTGCTGAGGTGCAGAGAGTAAATGTAGATATAGAAAGAAAAAAACTTGATGTAATACTTAATGAAGAAAATTTGAGTAAAGCTATTGGAAGAAGAGGTCAAAATGTGAGACTTGCTACAAAGCTTTTAAACTATGAAATAAATATAATGACTGATGCTGAGGATTCTGAGAGAAGACAGCTAGAGTTTAAAGAAAAAACGGAAAATTTTGTTAGAAATTTGGAACTAGATGAAACATTAGGTCAACTATTAGTGGCAGAAGGATTTTCATCTATTGATGATATAAAAGACACTACTACAGAGAGCTTAATTAAAATAGAGGGTATAGAAGAAGACACTGCAAAAGCTTTAATAGAAAGAGCAAACGAGTTTTATCAAAAAGATCAAGAGGATATTTCAGAGAGAATTAAAGAGTTAGGATTAGACGACTCTTTAATAAATTTAAACGGTTTAACTCCTGGAATGTTAGTTACATTAGGTGAACAAAAAATTTTAACTTTAGAGGATTTTGCTGATCTTGCATCAGATGAATTAACTGGTGGTTTTGATATTGTTAAGGGTGAAAGAGTAAAAATTCAAGGTTATCTTGAAGATTTTGCTTTATCTAAAGAAGAAGCGGATGAATTAATAATGTCAGCAAGAAACATTATTTATAAAGATTGAGTGATGAGCTATGGAAAAAAAAACAAAACTAACTATAACTGGCTCAGCCAAAAAAACGATTAGAAATATTGAGCTAGCTAAAACTCAAGGCAAGAACTCAACAGTAATTGAAAAAAAATTAAATAAACCTCTAAATAGAAGCGGATCATTTAAACCTGTTATATCTAAACCAAAAACTACATCTACATTTAACCGAAGCTCTATTTCTAAACCATCTGCAGTAACAACTGATTTTGAAAGAAGAAAATTAGCCGAACAAAGAGCTACTAAAAGAATTAAAGGTCAAAATGAAAATAAAGACAAAAAAACTTTAAAAATTGGAACTAAAAAAAGAGAACTAAAACTAACTGTTTCAAGAGCATTAAGTGATGAAATCGAGGCAAGAGAGAGAAGTTTAGCATCAGTTAAAAGAGCAAGACAAAAAGAAATAAAAAATTTGTCAAAAGAAGATTCTCAAGACAATTTAAAGCCAGTAAAAAGAGATATTAATATACCTGAGGCAATTACTGTAAGAGAGTTAGCTAACAGAATGGCTGAACAATCAAGCAATGTAATAAAATATTTATTTGGTATGGGTGTAACAGTTACTATCAATCAAACTTTAGCAGCTGATACAGCTGAGTATTTAGTTAAAGAATTCGGTCATAATCCAATTAGAGAGGAAAAAGCTGAAGAGATAATTAAAAAAATAAAAGCTTCTAGAGCAGAAAATCTAAAAAATAGACCACCTATAGTAACAGTCATGGGTCATGTTGATCATGGTAAAACGTCAGTTCTAGACGTTCTTAGAAGCGCAAATGTTGTTTCAGCCGAATTTGGAGGAATAACTCAACATATAGGGGCATATCAAATTGAAAATGGGTCAAACAAATTGACTTTTATTGATACACCAGGCCACGCAGCTTTTACTGAAATGAGAGCAAGAGGATCTAAACTAACAGACATAGTTGTTTTAGTTGTAGCGGCAGATGATGGAGTTAAACCTCAAACGGTTGAGTCAATTAAACATGCAAAAGCAGCAAATGTTCCAATAGTTGTTGCAATAAATAAATGTGATTTACCTGAAGCTGACCCACAAAAAATTAAAAATCAATTATTAGAACATGAATTAATTGCAGAAGATTTATCAGGGGATACTTTGATGGTAGAGATTTCTGCAAAGAATAAAAAAAATTTAGATAAGTTAGTTGAAGCAATAACTCTTCAAGCTGAAATTTTAGATCTCAAAACTGATTTTGACTGCAAAGCTACAGGTATTGTTTTAGAGTCAAAAATTGATATTGGAAGAGGACCTGTTGCAACAATAATTGTTACCACTGGTACTTTAAAAAAAGGAGATTTTTTTGTTAGTGGATTAAGGTGGGGAAAGGTAAGGGCAATTATTAATGATAAAGGAAAAAGCATTATTGAAGCCTTGCCATCAACGCCAGTTGAAATTTTAGGAATTAATGGTGCAGCAAAAGCAGGCGATGATTTTATTGTTTTTGACTCTGAAAAAGATGCAAAAACTTTGAGTGAAAACAGAGCTCAAGAAAGCAAAGAAGGTAAAAATCCTCTAACATTCGCCACCCAAGACTCTGCTTTTTCAGAAACTTCTGCCGAGGAACTAAATTTAATTATTAAGTCAGATGTTCATGGATCCTCTGAAGCAATTAAAAATGCAATCAATCAAATTAAACATGATGAGGTAAAACCAAAAATAATTTTAGCAGATATTGGAATGATAACAGAAACAGATGTAACACTTGCAAAAGCTTCAAATGCAGTTTTAATTGCTTTTAATGTTAAACCGAGCAAAGAAGCAAAAAAACTTGCCGAAAATGAAAAAATTAAGATTTCTTCCTATAATATCATTTATGAAGTTTTAGATTTTATTAAGCAAAGAATGTCTGGATTGTTAACGCCAGATGTTAAAGAAACTATAATTGGTACAGCAAAAATTTTAGAAATTTTTAAAGTTTCTGGGGCTGGAAAAGTGGCAGGCTCCAAAATAACCGAGGGAGAAATTACCAATACATCTGATGTAAGAATAATCAGAGATGGTGCAATAATTTATACTGGAAAAATTGGGACTATTTTTAGAGAAAAAGACCAAGTAAAAGAGGTAAATAATGGTCAAGAATGTGGAATTACAGTTAAGGATTACATGGATTTTCAAATAAATGACACAATTGAAGCTTTTAGTGTTACATCTACAGAAAGGTCGATCTGATGGCTGATAGAATAGGAAAACCAATATCTCAAAGACAGTTACGTGTTGGTGAAATGATTAAGCAGTCTTTAAGCATGATTTTTATCAGGAATGAGGCTAAGGTTCCGAATTTAGAAACTAATACAATAACAGTTACTGAGGTAAAAATGAGTCAAGATTTAAAAATTGCAAAAGCATATGTGCTTCCCCTTGGAGGAAAGAATGCTGAAGAAACAATAAATGTTTTAAAAAAATACTCATTTTTGATTAGAAAAATTTTGTCACAAAAAGTAGATATGAAATTTTTACCAAAGTTACTTTTTAGAAAAGATGAATCTTTCGAGTATGCAGAAAAAATAGAAAACTTAATAAAACAAACAAATAAATAGGAAAAAGAGGCATGAACAAAAACGCACAAGAATTAGCAATGCACGAAAAAGATACTGGATCTTCCGAGGTACAGATTGCTTTGCTAACTGAGAAGATTGAAACTCTCTCCACACACATTAAGAAATTCAAAAAAGATAAACATTCATCTGTTGGATTGTTGAGAGCGGTAAATAGAAGAAAAAAATTGTTAGAATACTTAAAGAATACAAAAAAGGACTCTTACAAAAATGTACTGTCGAAATTGGGATTAAGAAAATAAAGATCAAGATAGATAGATAGAATGGAATGGAACGAACGAAACGAAATGGAAATGAAATGTTTAAAGTACACAAGAAGGAAATAGAAGTAGCAGGAAAGAAAATAAGTTTAGAAACAGGTAAAGTAGCAAGACAAGCGGACGGAGCAATCATCGCTTCATGTGGTGAAACAGTTATTTTAGCAACAGTCGTAGGAGCAAAGAAAGTAAATCCAGACATGGATTATTTTCCTTTATCAGTAAACTACCAAGAAAAATATTATGCAGGTGGAAAGATACCTGGTGGATATTTTAAAAGAGAGGCAAGAC
>CACGET010000021.1 GCA_902572155.1 uncultured Pelagibacteraceae bacterium
TTTTGAAAAGCATCAGCTATTTTATTTAAGCCATATTGAAATGATTTTTTCATAATCATATTTAAAAACTTATTTTTAATTTCAAAATCGACATCAAATTGAACTTCAGTAAAATTTTCTTTTTGTATAAATTTCCAATTATTTTGAAGGTGGTTTAATGGACCTCCAATATTAGTAACATGAATAGAGTCATCTTTTTTAAGATAACGTACATCACTTTTATAAGTATCAACGAATGGTTTTTTACCAATTGTAAGATCTGCAATTATTTTTATCTCATCATCTTTTTCATCTCTTTCATAGACTTTAGAGTCTATGCAAAATGGAATAAATTCAGGATATTTTTCAATATCCAAAACAAAATTTATTAACTTTTGTTTTTCACGAGTTATCTGCCTGGTTACTGAGGCTTTAGGCATTATATCGATTTAATCTATTTAATTTTAGTTTTTTAAAGTCTTCATCTGCATGATAAGAAGATCTTGTAAGTGGAGTTGAAGACACCAAAAGAAATCCTTTAAATTTTGCAATATTTTCCAAATCTTTAAATTCATCTGGATGATAATATCTTACTAATGGATGATGTTTAGGTGATGGTTGTAAATACTGACCTATTGTTAAAAAATCTACATCAGCAGATCTTAAATCATCCATAACCTGAATTAATTCCTCTTTATTCTCGCCTAAGCCAACCATTAAACCTGATTTAGTAAATATCTTGTTATTATTAACTTTCACATTTTTTAAAAGTTCTAAAGATCCAAAATATCTAGCTCCAGGTCTTACCTTTAAATATAATTTTGGAACAGTTTCAATATTATGATTAAAAACATCCAAATCTGCTTCAAGAACTTTTTTATAAGCATCACCTTTTCTTAAAAAATCCGGTACCAAAACTTCTATAGAAGTATTGGGATTTTTTATTCTTGTAACATTTATAACATTAAAAAAATGACCTGAACCACCATCTGGAAGATCATCTCTATCTACAGAAGTAATTACAACATGTTTTAAATTTAGCTTTTTTACTGCATTTGAAATTTTGTATGGTTCAAAAGGGTCGAGTTTTTCTGGTTTGCCAGTTTTTACGTCACAAAAAGAACAGGCTCTTGTACAAGTATCTCCCATAATCATAAATGTTGCATGTCTTTTACTCCAACATTCGGTAATATTTGGACAATTAGCTTCCTGACATACTGTAACTAAATTGTTTTGATTAACTACAGTTTTAGTAAAAAAAAATTCCTTACTATTTGTTAGCTTTGATTTAATCCATGATGGTTTCTTTTTAATTGGATTAACTGGTTTGTTTACTTTTTCTGGGTGTCTTATTTTAGTTGTCATCTTTTTTAATTATATAAATTGTCTCATCTTTTTTACCAAACAAAAACCTTTCTCGTATTAATATTTCAACATAATCAAGATCTAAATTTGTGCTTAATAATGAATTTTTATGATCCATATCTTTGATTTTATTAGTTAAGGATAATTCCTCTTTTTTCAAGTTAGACAAAGTTTCCTTTTTCTCAATATATGAAAAAAGCCCTCTTTCACCCGATACAAGGTTAAAGCCAAAATATAAAATTAAAAATATTGATATTAATAAAAAATAATTTTTTTTTATTAATCTTAACATTAATTGATTTTATTCATCCTCACTTTTTTTCCAAGTTCTTCTTCAATACGTATTAATTGGTTATATTTGGCCACTCTTTCTGATCGTGCTAGTGATCCAGTTTTAATTTGATTAGAATTTGTACCTACTGCCAAATCAGCAATAAATGTATCCTCACTATCTCCTGATCTATGTGAAATTATTGTTTTATATCCAATAGTCTGAGCAAACTTTATAACATCTAATGTTTCTGAAACTGTTCCAATTTGATTTAATTTAATTAGAATTGAATTAGAAGAAATATTTAAAAATCCTTTCTTAAGTCGTTCAAGATTTGTTACATATAAATCATCACCTACAATTTGGACTTTGTTAACTGATTTCATTAATTTATTCCATGCAAGCCAATCATTTTCTGCAAAAGGATCTTCAATAGATTTAATTTTATATTTATTGATAATGTTTTGATATTCTTTAATAGATTTTTCAACTGAAATATAATTTTTTGAATGAATTGAATACTTATTTTTTTTGAACAACTCATTAGCGGCAACATCAAGACATATTGAGACATCTTTACCATTTTTAAAACCTGCTTTTTTAATAGCAGAAACAATTAAATTTAATGCTTGATTATTACTGCTAATCATTGGCGCAAAACCACCTTCATCTCCAACTGATGTTGATAAGCCTTTATCTTTAATAAGTTTGCTTAAATTTTTAATAACTACGAAACAAATTTTCATAGCTTCAGTGAATGTTTTTGCCTTATCTGGCCTAATCATAAATTCTTGTATTCTTAAACCATTATCTGCATGAGCTCCCCCATTAATAATATTCATTAAAGGATAAGGTAATTGAAAATTTTTTTTTAAAAAAAAAGTTTTATATAAAGGTAATTTTCTAACTTTTGCAGAGAGTTTTTTAACAGCCATTGAAACTGCTAACATAGCATTTGCTCCTAAATTAGTTTTTTGTCTTGTGCCATCTAAATTAATTAACAAAGTATCTATTCTTTCTTGGTTATGAACACTTTGACCTTTGAGTTTTTTTGAAATTTTTGTATTTACTAAATTTATTGCGTTAAAAACACTTTTTCCCAAATATCTTTTATTATTTTTATCTCTTTTCTCAAATGCTTCGAATGTACCTGTTGATGCTCCTGAAGGACAAATTGCTGATGCAGAATTATTATTAGTATAAACCTCTGCTTCAACTGTTGGATTTCCTCTACTGTCAAATACTTGACGAGCTTTTATTTTTAAAATTTTACTCACTACTTTTTAATTAAATTATCAATATCATTTAGTTGTTTTAACAAGTTTTCTAACTTATCTAATGAAACCATATTAGGTCCATCAGAGGGAGCGTTGTCTGGATCTTGATGTGTTTCAATAAAAACACCGGCTACACCAACGGCAACAGCAGCTCTTGCTAGATATTCTACAAACTCTCTTTGACCACCAGATGATTCTCCCTGGCCGCCAGGTTGTTGTACAGAATGAGTTGCATCAAAAATTACAGGATAACCATTCTTAGCCATAATAGGTAAAGATCTCATATCTGAAACTAAAGTGTTATAACCAAAGCTAGCACCTCTTTCAGTTACCAAAATATTATTGTTACCAGAGTCAGAAATTTTTTTAGTAACATTAACCATATCCCACGGTGCTAAAAATTGACCCTTTTTTACATTTATAATTTTATTTGTTTTTGCAGCAGCAATTAATAGATCTGTTTGTCTACATAAAAAAGCTGGAATTTGTAATACATCAACATGATTTGCTAGTAATGAACATTGTTCCGCATTATGAATATCAGTTAAAATTGGTACATCTAAATCTTTTTTAATTTTATCAAAAACGGGTAATGAAGCTTCAAGACCCGCTCCTCTCTTACCTTTCAAGCTTGTTCGATTAGCTTTATCAAAAGAAGTTTTGTAAATAAATCCAAGGTTGAATTTTTTTGTAATCTCTTTGATTTCACCAGCCATATCCATCGCATGTTGTTCTGTTTCAAGTTGACAAGGACCTGCGATAATACAGATTTTACTATCGTTTGAGATTTCTATATTTCCACAATTAACTTTAATAATGCTCATTTGTGATTTTTTGCTGCTTTGATAAAAGAAGAGAATAATGGATGAGGTGACAAAGGTCTAGATTTAAATTCAGGATGAAACTGCACACCAATAAACCAGGGATGGTTGTTTAGCTCAATAATTTCAGGTAATTTATTATCTGGTGACAATCCTGAAAAAATCATGCCTTCTTTTTCAAACTTATCTTTAAAGGCAATATTCACTTCATATCTATGTCTATGTCTTTCTTTAATTAACTTAGACTTATATATTTTTCTTATTAAAGATTTATCTTTAAGTTTAGCATCATAAGACCCTAATCTCATAGTTCCCCCTAATTCTTTATCAGTACCTTTGATCATTTTTCCACCTTTATTCCACTCATTGATCAGTCCAATTATTGCTAAGCCCTTCTTATCAAATTCACTTGAGGTAGCATTTTTAATATTTAATTGATTTCTAGCAAATTCAATAATTGCCATTTGCATACCATAACAAATACCTAAAAAGGGAATCTTACTTTTCCTAGCGTATTTAATTGATTCAATTTTACCTTCTGTTCCTCTTTTACCAAAACCACCTGGTATTAATATTCCTGAGATATTTTTAAGTTTTTTCTTTATTTCTGAAACTTTTAACTTTTCTGAGTCTATTCTAATAAGGTTAACTTTAATCTTATTATTTATTCCACCATGAGTTAAAGCTTCATCTAAAGATTTATAAGCATCTTTTAATTCTACATATTTTCCAATTATAGCAATATTTACATGTTTTTTATTTTGTAAAATAATTTTAGTTATTTTTTTCCATGGATTTAAATTTACTGGTTTTTTTGATTTAAGTTTAAAATAATCTAATACCTGGACATCTAATTTTTCTCTAAAAAAACTTAGTGGTGCTTCATAGATAGTTTTAACATCCACTGTTTCAATTACATTTTTGATATCAACGTTGCAAAATAAAGAAATTTTCTTTCTATGTTCTAAAGGGATTGGTCTTTCAGATCTACAAATTATTATGTCTGGTTGAATACCTATGCTTCTTAATTCCTTTACAGAATGCTGAGTTGGTTTTGTCTTTATTTCATCAGAGGCTTTTAGGTATGGAACTAATGTTAAATGTATAAACAATGCTTTTTTTTTACCAACATCATTTGCAAATTGTCTAATTGCTTCTACAAATGGTAAACTTTCAATATCTCCAACTATTCCACCAATCTCACAAATTACAAAATCCTCTGTTGATGAATCTGCTTTAATAAACTGTTTAATTCGATCTGTAATATGAGGAATAACCTGAACAGTCTTACCTAAATACTCACCTTTTCTCTCTTTTTTAAGAACATCATTATAAATTTTTCCAGTTGTGATATTATCAGATTTTTTTGCAGATACACCTGAAAATCTTTCATAATGGCCTAAATCTAAATCAGTTTCAGCACCATCATCTGTAACATACACTTCACCATGTTGAAAAGGACTCATTGTTCCTGGATCTACATTTAAATATGGATCTAATTTTCTTAATCTAACTTTATACCCCCTGGATTGTAATAGATATGCTAGAGATGCTGAGGATAGGCCTTTACCTAAGGATGATACCACGCCGCCAGTGACAAATATATATCGCGCCATGGAATTATCTTATAGCGAAAATAAAAACAAATAGAAAGTGTTTATTTTTTTAATTTTCGGGAATTGAGGGCGTGTCTTCAGTTTTTTCTTCTACAGTATCTAATACTGACCCAGTTGGAGCAAGTTCACCTCTTGAAATGATAGTTAATCCTAAGCTACAAACAATAAACAAAGTTGCAACAACAGCGGTTAACTTAGTCATAAAACCTCCAGCTGATCTTGAAAGCATAAAATTTTCTTGAGATACACCAATACCTAAAGCACCACCTTCTGATTTTTGCATCAATACTAACAAAACTAAAATTATAGCTAAGATGATGTTTAAGACTAAAAGTATATTTTCCATTGAGGTTTAATTATATGTTTTTTTGATTATATCAATAAATTTTTTTGGGTACCTCGATTCACCACCAATTAAAAAACCATCTATAAGCTCAATTTTTTTTAAATCTGTAATATTCTTACTATTTACTGATCCACCGTATAAAACTTTTACTGAATTATTTTTTAATATATTTTTAATGAATAAAATATTTTCTTTTAGATCATCTAACTTTGGAATATGACCAGTTCCAATAGCCCAGACAGGTTCGTATGCAATAAAAATTTTTGAAGATTTTTTAATTCCATTTAAACAATTATTAATTTGATTTTTCAAAACCTTTGTTGTTTTATATTTTTTTTTTTCTTTTAAAGTTTCTCCTATACAAAGAATTACTTTTAAACCAGCTTTCAAAGAACTTTTAATTTTTTTATTTATCAAATTATTTTCTTCACCAATAATTCTATTTTCTGAATGCCCTAGAATCACAAATTTAGCTCCAGACTCTTTTAGCATATTTGAATTCACCTGACCTGTTAAAGAAGCATATTTTTGACTTTCATGACAATTCTGAGCTCCTACATCAATATAAGTATTTTTTAACTTTTGAGACAAAGAAGAAATTAATGTAAAAGGTGGACAATATACTATTTTTGATTTGTTCTTTAGGTTGCTTTTGGAAAAAGAAATAACTTTATTTAATGAATTTAAAGTTTTTAAGCCACCATACATTTTCCAGTTTGCAATAAAATACATATATTTATTTGTCATTGAGGTAATTTTAATCTATAGCTTTGTTTTTTATAGATCAATAAATTTTTGATATCATGATTAGTACTTTAAGAAATTTTGCAAAAACCAAAATAGCTGGAGTTTTTGTATTTATCATAATTATACCATTTGTGTTTTGGGGCATGGGTAGCATGTTTAGTAGCGGAAATACTAATAACATTGCTGAAATAAATAATAATAAAATCTCTACAAAAGATTTTATGGATTTTATAAACAAAAGTGGAATACAACAAAATGTAATTAAAGATAATTTAGACAAAAATATTATTGAAGAATTATTGTCAGCTTTAATATCAGGTACTTTATTAGATTTAGAAATTCAAGACTATAATATTAACCTTACAGAACAAATTTTATTAAAAAAAATTAAATCCAATATGAATTTTCTTGATGAAAATAATAATTTTCAAAGAACTAAATATGAAAAATTCTTACTTACAAATAATATATCGGCTCCAATGTTTGAAAAAAAAATTAGAGGCGATGAATTACAAAAAAAACTTTTTGACTATATTGCTGCAGGTACAATTATGCCTAATTTCTTAATGGAAAAAACATTTGAAGATGAGAATAAAACAATAGAAATTGACTATGTTGATTTGAATAATTTTTATAAAAAGAAGGAAGAATTTACGAAGTTAGAAAAAGAGGAATTCATAAAAGAAAATCAGGATTCTTTAAAAAGAGAATATATAGACTTTGAATATGTTCAACTTAACCCAAAAAATTTAATTGGTATAAATGAATTTAACCAAGATTTTTTTGATCTAATCGATAACATTGAAAACAAGATCTCTGAAGGTAAAAGTTTTAAAAGTATTATTCAAAATTTAGAAATTATCCCTGTATCAGTTAATAATTACAAACCCACTTCTAATTCTGAAGATGTGAAGAAAAAGATTTATTCATTAAGAACATCAAAAATGGATATAGTAGAAAATGAAGATAATTTTTTATTATTCAATATTTTAAATAAATACAATCGCTTACCAGATCTAGATGATGAAGAAACTAATTTTCAAATTGCTGAAATGATTTATCAAAAAAATAAATTTGATAAAAATAAACAAATTATAAATGAGATTGATAATAAAGAATTTAATGATTTAAAATTTAAAGAAATAGGCAATGGCATGATTAATACTCTTAACTTAAATTCAATAAATGATGATAGTAAATTTAATAGTAACTCTGTTAAAATACTTTATTCACTTCCACTAAATTCTTTTACTTTGATAAGTGATGAAAATAGTAATATTTTTTTGATTAATATAAAGGATATAACAAAAAATAAATTCAATAAAAATGATGAAAATTACTTAGAATTTACCAATAGAATGAACAAGAATAGTAAAACAAGTATGATTAAATCGTATGATTTATTTCTAAATAATAAATATAAAGTTGAATTAAACCAAAAAACTATCGAAAGAGTTAAAAATTATTTCAAATGATAACAAATCGAAGCTTCAAAGATTTTAAGTTTCGGCACAGAAGCAAAAAAAATCAAATTATCTATACTTCAAAAAAAGTTAATAATGATGAAGAAGTAATAAATCTCATTGATAATTTTCTAGTTGAAAAAAATAGTTTTATTTTTGAGTCAGTAGAAAAAGGTAAAATTAAAGGCAGATATACTATATTTGGAAAAAATCCTGATAAAATTTGGGAATTTAACAACAAAAACTCATATTTAGTTAAAGATAAAAAAAAAGTTAAATTAAAAGATAAGCCAAATGAATTAATAGAAAAGATAATTGAAGAATTTAAATTTAAAACTCCAAAAAAATTACCAAAAATATGTTCTTTAATATCGGGATATTTTTCATATGACTCTATTAGATATATTGAAAAAATACCCAATAACTGCAAAAATGATCTTGATTTACCAGATGTTAGATTATTAAGACCTAGAACACTTGTAATTCACGATAATCTAAAAAAAGAAATTTTCTACATAATTAATATTTTTAACGATGAAAAAATTAATAATTATCAAAAAAAATATAATGATATAAATTCAGAGCTTTTTAAACTCTCAATACAATCCTCAATAAAAAACTTAAGTTATTCTAAAAAAAAAATTATTAAAGAAATTAAAGTTAAATCAAACACACCCAAAAATAAGTTTATTAATATGGTTAATAAAGCAAAAAAATACATAAAATTAGGTGACATTTTTCAAGTTGTCTTGAGCCAAAGGTTTGAGGCAAAATTAACAAAAAAACCTATTGAAATTTATAAAAAATTGAGAATTACGAACCCTTCACCTTTTATGTTCTTCTTTAATTTTAGTGACTTTCAAATAATTGGGGCTAGTCCTGAAATATTAGTAAGATTGAGAGACAACAAAATAACTGTTAGACCAATAGCTGGAACTAGACCAAGAGGAAAAACCAATAAAGAAGACATTTATTATGAAAAAGATTTATTAAGAGATAAAAAGGAATTGTCTGAACACTTAATGCTTTTAGATTTAGGTAGAAACGATGCAGGCAAAGTTTCTAAAATTAATTCAGTTAAAGTTACTGAGAGTTTTATTATCGAAAAATACTCTCATGTTATGCACATAGTTTCTAATGTCATAGGGGAATATAATAATAAATTTTCTAAATTTAAGTCTTTATTAGCAGGGTTTCCTGCGGGCACTGTATCAGGGGCTCCAAAAATTAGAGCAATGGAAATTATTGATGAGCTAGAAACAACACGAAGAAAAGTGTACGCAGGTGGTATTGGATACTTTGCAGCTAATGGAGAATTTGATACGTGTATTGCTTTAAGAACAGCGGTTGCAAAAAATAAAAAATTTTATGTACAAGCAGGAGCAGGAATTGTAGCAGACAGTAAACCAATTAAAGAGTATGAGGAAACAGTTAATAAAGCTAAGGCTTTGATTAATGCTTTGAAATAATGAAAATATTATTAATTGATAATTATGATAGTTTTACATTTAATCTCTATCATTACATTTCTTCATTAAAAACAAAAGTAGAAGTAGTCAGAAATGATAAAATTACTTCAAAAGAAATTTTAAAAAATAGATATAATAAGATCGTAATTTCTCCTGGACCAGGAAATCCAAATCAATCAGGAAATTGTCTAAATATTTTAAAAACTCTACATAAGGATATACCATTTCTTGGTGTTTGTTTGGGTCATCAAATTATAGGTCAAGTTTTTGGCTCGAAAATTATACAAGCAAAAAAATTAATGCATGGAAAAACAAGTAAAATTAAATCTAGGAAAATTGGGATTTTAAAAAACCTTCCAAAAACTTTTGAAGCCACAAGATATCATAGTTTAATTATTGATAAAAAATCATTATCTAAAAATTTAGAAATTACTGCCGAAACTGATGATGGATTAATTATGGGTGTTCAACATAAAAAATATAATATTCATGGTGTACAATTTCATCCAGAAAGTATTAAAACTAAATTAGGAATAAAAATATTAAAAAACTTTATTAATTATTAATCAATGAAACAAATTTTAGAAAAATTAAGAAAAAAGGAAAATTTAAATTTTGCAGAAAGTAAATCTGCTTTTGAATTGTTAATGACTGGAAAAGCTAACGAAGAAGAAATTTATAATTTTTTAACCCTGCTCTCTGAAAAAGGTGAAGTTTCAGATGAAATAGCTGGAGGTGTTTATGTCCTTAGAAAGAAATCAAAAAGAGTAAACGTTGCTAATTGTGTTGATACTTGTGGAACTGGTGGAGATGGTATGAATACATTAAATATTTCAACTGCTTCTGCTTTACTTTTAGCAAGTATGGGTACAAAAGTAGCTAAACATGGCAATAAAGCTGTATCATCAAAATGTGGTTCCGGAGATGTGCTAGAAGCTCTTAAAATTAAAATAGATCTTGAGCCAACCGATATAGAAAAAGAGATAAATAATAATAACTTTGGTTTTATGTTTGCTCCTAATTTTCACAGTGCGATGAGATTTGTTGGTCCTGTTAGAAAGAAAATTGGCAAAAGAACTATTTTTAATATGATTGGTCCATTGAGTAATCCAGCTTTAGTTGACAGACAAGTTGTTGGTGTTTTTGATAAAAAATTATTAAAGATATTTGCAAAAGGTCTTAGAAATTTGAATATTAAATTTGCATGGATTGTAAATAGCGAAGATGGTTTAGATGAGATATCCCCTTATGCAAATACAAATGTAATTCAATTAAAAGACGGTGATATATCTGAAATAACAATTGATCCAAAGTCTCTTAATGTTAATGCAGATAAATTAGGCAATTTAATTGGTGATGATGCTAATTTTAATGCTAATAAAATGATTGAAATTTTTAAAGGTGAAGATAATGACTTTTCAAAAGCTGTTTGTTTAAATGCAGCAGCTGGATTAATAGTGAGTGAAAAATTGACAAACTTTTTAGATGCTTATAATTTTTCAAGAAAATTTATTTTATCTGGAAAACCCTACGCTCATTTACAAAAAATTCAAAATGTCTGAAAATATATTAAATAATATAATCAAAAAAAAAATTGAAAGAATAGATTTTTTAAAAAAATCAACTAACTTAAATTCTTTAAATAAAATTATAGATAAAAATAACACTTATGTTGATTTTAAAAAAATAATTGAAAATAATATATTACTAGACAAAATTTCAATAATAGCTGAAATTAAGAAAGCTAGTCCATCCGCTGGTGTAATTATAAATGATTACAATCCAGTTGAAATTGCAAAAGCTTATAATGAAAATAAAGTAACTTGTTTATCAGTCCTTACAGAAGAAGATTTTTTTTTAGGAAATTTAATTCATATCAGTAAAATTAAACAACAATTTAATTTACCAATTTTATGTAAGGATTTTTTTATTGATAAATTTCAAATACCATTAGCGAAAAGTTATGGAGCTGATGCTATTTTAATTATTCTTGCGGGTGTATCAGATGATTTGGCTCATGAATTATATGAAGAAGCATTAAGATATAATATGTCTGTAATTGTTGAAGTACACACTTTAGAAGAAGCAGAGAAAGCTTTAAATTTTAAAGATGCTTTGATTGGAATTAATAATAGAAACTTAAAAACACTAAAGACTGATATAAATACAACCTACGATATTCATAGTGTACTCACTAAACACAAAGGACCTTTAATTTCTGAAAGTGGAATTAAAACAAAAGATGAACTTTTAGATTTAAAAAATAAAACCTCTATTAAAACTTTTTTAATTGGTGAATCACTTTTAAAAAATATCTCAGAAAATTCTATTTTTTCAGTTTTATAGTAAATAAACCCCTATTTTACTTACTTATTTAACTATTGTTTCTTTATAAGAACTTTTATAGAACATTGTTTGTACGATATTTGTTCTTATGCTTACAAAAAAACAAAAAAACCTGCTTTTATTTATCAACAAGAAGTTGAGAAGTTCTGGTGTTTCACCTTCTTACGAGGAAATGAAGCAATCTCTTAGTTTAAAGTCTAAATCTGGAATACATAGATTAATTAGCGCTTTAGAGGAGAGAGGGTTTATTAAAAGATTAGCTCACAAAGCAAGAGCTTTAGAGGTTATAAAATTACCAGAAACAGCCTCAGCAAATGATATTTACAATAGTTTTTCACCGAGTGTAATTAAAGGTGGTTTAGATGAAGTTAATATTAACTCTGATGAAATGGAAGTACCTGTTCTTGGAAAAATAGCTGCTGGTACACCAGTTGAAGCTATACAAAATGAAGTATCAAGAATTCCTCTGCCTAGTAATCTAGAAAAAAATGGAGATTACTTTGGGTTAAAAGTTCAGGGAGACTCTATGATCGAAGCTGGTATCAATGAAGGTGATACTGTAATAATAAAAAGAACAGATACTGCTGATAATGGAAAAATTGTTGTAGCTTTAATAGATGAGCATGAAGCAATGCTTAAGAGAATTCGTAAAAAAGGTAAAGTAGTTGCACTTGAGAGTGCAAATAGAAACTACGAAACTAAGATTTTTGGACCTGATAGAGTAAAAGTTCAAGGAGTTTTGGTATCTTTATATAGAAACTTTTAAAAAAATAGTCTAAATATCACTGATGTCAAATGTAGCAACTAGATTTGCTCCCTCACCTACTGGAGCTCTTCATATTGGTGGTGTAAGAACAGCACTGTTTAATTGGTTATTTTCTAAAAACCAAAATGGAACATTTCACCTTAGAATTGAAGATACAGACAAAGAAAGATCTAAGAATGAGCATAAAATTCAAATTATTAAATCTCTAAAATGGATTGGTATAGAGTATGATGGTGAAGAATATATTCAATCATCTAAAATTAAAGATCACATAGATGTTGTAAATGAATTATTAAAAAATGGTAATGCTTATAAGTGTTATTGTTCTAACGAAGAAATTGAAGAACAAAAAAAAAGAGCTAGGCAAAAAAAACTTCCATACATTTATAATGGAAAATGGAGAAACATACCAGAGACTGAAGCGCCTAAAGACATAAAGCCAGTAATAAGATTTAAAAGCAATTTAGAAGGATCAACAATATTAAAAGATTTAGTCCAAGGTGAAGTTGAAATTGACAATAATACGATCGAAGATTTCATAATTTTAAGAAATGATGGTACACCAACATATAATTTATCTGCTACAGTCGATGATCACCAAATGAATATGACACACATTATTAGGGGAGATGATCATAAGATTAATACATTTAAACAAATTCAAATTTATATTGCTATGGGGTGGAAAATGCCAAAATTTGCTCACATCCCATTAATACACACAATTGAAGGAAAAAAATTATCTAAAAGAGATAATGCTTCAACATTAGAGGATTATGCGAAGATAGGAATTATGCCAAATGCACTAAGAAATTACTTATTAAGATTAGGTTGGTCCTATCAAGATAAAGAAATATTTACTTTAGAGGAAAGTATTAAATATTTTAATCTTGAAGGGATTGGAAAATCACCTTCAAAACTAGATATGAGCCGTATTTTATCAATAAACGAACACTATATCAAAACAATTGATGAAAACGAACTGTACAAATACTTTGTAGAATATTGTGAGACTTACAAAGAAAAAATCAAAATTGAAAAAGAAGAAAAAATAAAAAAATCATTATCTTTTTTAAAAAATAAAGCAAAAACATTAGAAGATATATTTAACAATTCAAAATATATAATTCTAGATGATATTAGTTTTAATAAAGATGATTTGAAATTAATTGATGATAAAGCAAAAAAAATTATACAAGAATTTTTAATTGCAATTACAGCTTTAGATAATTTAAGTAGAGAAATATTAGAACCAATTATAAATAGTTTAATCAAAAAAAATGAAACTAATTTTAAAGGTGTTGGGCAGCCATTAAGAGTAATTTTAACAGGATCTAAGTTTGGACCTGGCTTATATGATATTTTAATTTCTTTAGGTAAAGATGAAGTTAAAAAAAGGCTAGGAACTAAGATAATCAGATAGCACAACTAAAGACTCATCTGATGATAAAGTTTTTGATCTAATACCCTCTAAAGTTTTATTACATTCGTTTAGTTGTTGTTTGATAAGTTCAGGATGTTTTAAAAAATAAATTACAGTTTTATAAATTTCTTCTGCATTACAATCCTTTTGAAGAAGTTCAGGAATAACCTCTCGATTGTTAATAATATTAATTATATTTGCAAATTTAACATTTACCATTAACTTAAATATCATAAAATTTATAAAGCTTAATTTATAAATAATTATAGATGGTATTTTTGCATTGCAAATTTGTAAAGAAACAGTCCCTGACTTAGAGACAGCAAAAATTGATTTTGATAAAATTTCTGATTTAATATTTTCGTCAGATATAACATCAATATTTTGAATATTTTTTTTTTTTATAGTATTAAGAACCGAATTTTTATTATCATCAGTAGCATGAAAATAAAAAAAAAAATCTTTATGCTGTTTATTCATTAGTTCAATAAAACTTATTAAAATTGGTAACAAAATTTGAGTTTCAGATTTTCTACTACCAGGGAATAAGGATATAATTTTTTTGTTTTTTGGTATTAAATTATCAATTTTAGTTTTATTATTTTTCTTAATTTCAATTAATGGGTGTCCTACAAAAGTATTTTTTATATTTTCTTTATCAAAATATTTTTTTTCAAAGTTAAAAAGTAGCAACATATGATCGATAAACTTTTTAATTTTCTTGACTCTATTTTTTCTCCAAATCCATACTTGGGGTGCTACATAATGAATTGTTTTAATATTGTTATTTATATTTTTTACTTTTTCAGCAACTCTTAATGTAAAATCAGGACTGTCTACACTAAATAGAATATCTGGGCTAAATTTTATTATTTCTTTAACTGTTTGATTAATTTTTCTTCTAATCTTAAAAATATTCATAATTACACTAGTAAATCCTAAGTAGGTTATATCTTCTAAATTAAAAATTGAATTAATCCCTAATTTTTTTAAATTAGATCCACCTACTGATAAATATTCAACTTCTTGATTTGAAGATTTAAGTTTAGAAATGACTGAGGAAGCCAACTTATCACCTGAAGGTTCACCCGTTAAAATAAATATTTTTTTCATACTACTTTGATAAATATATTATTTTTGTTTGCGAATTGTATGCATTTGTTTTCGTCTATTACTATATTTTTTTTTGATTTTAAAACGATTCCCTTCAAACCGTTTTTTTTACAATCTATTAATGTCTGCAGGCCAATTGTTGGTAAATCTATTCTTAAGTCTTGTTTTTTTTTAGGAAATTTAATCAATACACCTTGGGTATTCTTCTTTAGATTTGAAAGCATTTTTTTTGTACCTTCTCTTCCTTCTTTTGCAATTATTTTACTACCTTTTACAATTAAAGCTTGAACATGATCTAAATCATTGAGTTTATTAAAATATTTAATTCCTTTTTTAATTGATACTAAATCATTTTTATTTGGCTTTAGCTTAGTATAATTTTTTGATTTTAAAGCTAATTCAGGATTAAAATAGATTGAGCTGATAACCTTTATTCCTTCATTTTTTAATAATCCAATAATTGACTTAATTATTGCAGCATCACCTTTTTTTTGCAGCCTTAATTAGCTTGGGCATATAAAAAATGCCTTTATAATCTAATCTTAAAGAAGAAAATTTTGGTTTAGCAATTTTACCAGCAAAGAGAACTTTTTTTGATTTTTTTTCCTTTATTAAATCTATTATTTTACCAAATTTTCCAATGCTTATACGATATGAACACTTAAAATTTCTAAACTTATTATCCTTTGTAAAATCAATAATTATAAATTTTTTTTTAATTTTTTTAAGTTTTGATATAATAATGTTTGGAAAATCAAAGTCTCCTAAAATTAATGTGATCATTATTTTGCATAATAATTAAAGTTAATTACTACTCTTATATTTTCATCAGTGCAATCTACTCCGCAATGTTTCTGATGACCATCAAAGATAACAATTCTATTTGCTTTACTAGAAACTTTTTTTCCATTTTGAAAAAGTGTAGATCCATTATTATCATTACAATAGAAAACGGCTGTTTTAATGTTTTCTAAGTTTGTATCAGTATGCATAAGTGATTTTTTATTAGTTTCTTTTTTAGTTGTTAGGTTTGCTTTAACTCTATACGTTGATTTTGGATCAATTTTTTTTAATATTGGTAATATAATCTTATAATATGGAGAAACTATTTTTCCACCATCATCAACGAATAAATGAGTGAATTGAAAATCTCCATCATTGATTTCAGATTTTCCGTTAACAAAATTCCAAGGGAACTTCGTTTCAAGTATAACTTGTAAAATTTTATAAAATGTTTCTTGATCTAAAAAATTATCAATTGTTTTCATTATTTTGAAAATGGGCTGCAAATTGGTCTTTTTTTGTCCTCTGTTAAAAATTTGATTATGTCTTTTACAAGTATGGCTTCTTTAAATTTGATGCTCAAATTTTCTAAATTTGTACTAAAATTTTCATTCTTAAAAATTTCTTTATAAGCATCTGTTAGTTCAATAATCAATTTATTTGCAACATTTTTTCGTCTTAATCCTATAACGTTGATACCTTGAAGTATACTCCTGTTGCCATGCGCAATACCATAAGGAATTACGTCCCTTACAACTCCACACATACCACCAATCATAGCCGACTTGCCAATTCTTGTAAATTGTTGAACTGCTGAGTTTCCTCCTATGATCACATCATCACCTATTTGAGCATGTCCACCTAGCGGAACATTATTAGCTAAAATTACATTGTTTCCAACAATACAATCATGAGCAATATGAGAGGAAACCATAAATAAGCAGTCATTACCTATTTTTGTTAAACCTCCTCCTCCTTTTGTTCCAGGATTAATTGTTACATATTCTCTTAAAAGATTATTATTACCTATTTCCAATCTTGTTTTTTCGCCCTTAAATTTTAAATCTTGCGGATCATTTCCAATTGATGCAAATGGATAAATTTTATTATTATTTCCTATCTTTGTATTACCAGTTATTGACACATGATTTTGAATATTAGTATTTTCACCAATTTCTACATCTGGTCCTATGATTGAATAAGCTCCAATTTTCACATTATTAGAAATTTTTGCGCTTGAATCAATTATTGCGGTTTTATCAATCATTTATTTTGCCTCAAAAATTCTTTTATATTTTTTGCTGGATAACCCATAACTTTAGAATTATCTGGAACATTTTTGATAACTCCACTACCACCAGCTATCTCAACATTGTCCCCTATCTTCAAATGACCTGAAATACCTGCTTGACCACCAATTTTTACATTATTCCCGATAGTAGTACTTCCAGCTATACCAACTTGTCCAGCTATTATTGAGTTATCTCCAATTTTAACATTGTGCGCTATATGGATTTGGTTATCAAGATAAGTGTTTTTACCAATTATAGTGTTAGACATTGAACCACGATCAATAGTTGATCCACATCCAATTTCAGAAAAATCATTGATAATAACTAACCCTATATGTGGATATTTGGCATTATTTGTCTTGTTAGGAAAAAAACCAAATCCTTTTTTTCCAATAACACAATTATCTAAGATACTAACATTGTTTTTAATTAATGAATTTCTTATGATTGAATTTGAACCAATATTACAATTATCACCTATTTGGACATTTTTTTCTATAATTGTATTGTGACCAATAAAACAATTGTTTCCAATCTTTATATTATGACCAACTAAAACATTTTCTCCATAAGTAACATAGTCTTTAAAAGTCGTTTTCTTGATATTTCTAATTTCATTATCAAAATTATCGTTAACAGAATTTGGATAAAATTTCTCAGTAATCTTGGCAGTTGCTATTAAAACATTATCAACTACTATTGGTTTACATTTATTTGGTAAATCTTTTTTTAATGACTCTGTGGTTATGCAAAACAAAGCATGGGTTTTACTTGCTAATTCTTTGTACTTTTGTGAATGAAAAAAGGTTATAGACTTGCTATCGGCAGAAACTAGATCTTTAATATCTGAAATCGACCCATTGTAATTTAAATTTTTGTTATCTAAATCAATAAACTTTAAGATATGTTCTATCTTAAAAGGACCTTCATTTTCAAAAAAAGGATTAATCATTAAAGCTTTATTATCAAAGCTTACGACAGATTGTTATCAATATTTATTGCTAATTATTTCTTATCTACAATAGTAGCTGACCAAATGGCATCAGCCATTTTTTTTTGATTAACAAATGCTTCTCCTTGATATTTCCATACTCTTCCATGAGATCTTATCGCCTTAATTTTTAAAAGGAGTTTGCAGTCGGGAACAACTGGCTGTCTAAATCGAGCTTTTTCTACGCTCATTAAGAAAACAAGTTTATCTTTGTAAGTTGACTTGTCCAAACCATGAGCAGTAAGTGCAGCTGCAGATTGACCAAATGCTTCAACTATTAAAACTCCTGGCATAACTGGTTGATCAGGAAAATGACCCTGTACAAAAAAACTATCTTTTTTCACATTAACAACACCTGTAGCAGACTCTAACTTTTTAATATCATAAAGTTCATCAACTAATAACATTGGCTTTCTATGTGGTATCAAATTTTCTATTTGGTCTTTATCTAAAATTGTCATCTATTTATAATTTTTGTTAGTCAACTCTAATA